>JBBWZU010000645.1:0-2578 GCA_039649225.1 Hyphomicrobiales bacterium
CCGTGGGAAACGCCGAGCGAAGACCAGCGTAAGATTGACGCCTTGGTGGCGTCCGGAATGCCGCTCGAATACGCCGAGCAGGCCGTCAGGTTGCCAGGCGCGGGCCGCGATCGCGCGAAAGCGGCGATCGACGCCGAGAAATACGCCGAAGAACGTGCGGCAGCGGCGCGCGATGCCCCAATCGCCTCGAGGAATTACGCCCGCAACCTTGCGGAGGAGTTCTCCAGATCGCTGGCGAGCGTTTCGGTCGCGACGGCGGCCGGCGCTGTGCGCACCGGCGCCTACTTGGGCGGCTACGATAACAAGGCCCATCAACTCGCCGACTGGATCACCAGCGGCCAAGAGCGTCTCAAGGAAGCATTCCCGGGCGAGATCAGTCGCCAGGGCGATCTGTTGCTTGATCTGGCGGGTGCCACGGGTTCCTCCCTTCCGTTCATGGCGTCGGGCGCAGCAGCTGTAATGCTTGGGCTGCCCGCGGGTGCCGCGACCGCGCTGATCGCCTCGACCGGCGCGTTCAGCAATGGCGAAATGTCGCGGCAGGAGGCCGTCGAGTTTCTCAAAAAGAAAGATGCCGAGCTGCGCAGCTTCTACCGGCTGGACGATCCTCAGCTAAGGGGCGACGCACGCCGCAGCGCGCAGGAAGCATTCGACCGTGCCCGCGATGTCTCGGCTGACGATTACAAGAAGCTTGTCGTGTTCTTGGTCAACGGTGCTATGGGCACGACCGAGGCTTTGCCGATTTCGAACGCGCTCGAACGCATCAACAAGCTCTCGGGCGGCGCCTTGATGCGCACCGCCAAGACCTCTGGGTATGAGTCCCTTGAGGAGATCGCCCAAGAGGGGTGGCAGACCTTTGTTCAGAACGTCACTGAGCAAAAGACCTTCAATCCGGACAAGCCGTTCGATGAAGGCCTCGGCCGCGCGATGTTCGTTGCCGGAATCACTGCCGGGCTACAAAGCGGCATGATCCATGCGGCCGGCGAGACGCGGAGCAAGCTACGCGGCAAGAAGGCCGTCGATTTGGGCATCCCGATGCCTGAGGTGGCGCCTCTCGACATTTCGGACATTCAACCGAGAAATGCCGGGCAAAACCCGGAAAATCCGCCTTCAGAGTCGCCGCCGCTCCCGGCCGCTTCTCCGGAAGCCACGACCTCTCCGACGCCCGCGCCGCCCACAAATGCCGACATAAAAGTCGACACGTCGCGCACGCCCGTCGAGACGGCGCCTCCGAGCCCGGGCGGCTCTCGGGAAGCGCCTGCAGGACAGGTAGCGACCGCCAGGCCGTTGGAAAACAACAGTGCCCAATTTCAGCCCGACGTTTCCGCGATCCCGCCCGCCAGCTTCGCCCTGCCGCGCGGCGCCGGCTACATCGACGCGCAGATCGCCGGCATGAGCAAGAACGAGCGGGCCGCAGAGATTGCTGATGCGCGCGGTGCACCACGCACAGGCTTTGAAGGCCAGCAAAGCCGTCCTCAGACCCGAGACAATGGCGATGAGGCAACCGCCCCATTTTTCGGGCAGGGGCATCCCATCGCCGATACGCGCGACACGTCTCAACCCGGCGACACTGCGGGCCGAAAATCCATCGGCGAAGAAACTGCTGCCGCCGAAGGGCGAGCGCCGCTTGGGCATGGATCAGCCACGGCGTCTAGCGAAGGGCAGGGGCGTGCCGAAGGGCTGAGGTTTGGCGGTGGCGACGAGATCGTCGCGCAAACGCTCGCAAGGCCGCCCGACACCGCGCTAGCAGGATCGGATCGTACGACGTCAAGGGCCCGCGAAAGCGGGCCTTCTGATTCCAAGGTGCCTCTCGCCGGCACGACGATGGCGGACACGGTACGTTCGCCCGAACGGCGTCCCGCCATGGAGCGGGCCCACGTTCTGGCGGGCCGGCTCAACGGTGCCCGGCTGCAAGCACCGCCAAGCCTGTTCGGATGGGCGCCGCTCGCGCCGCGCCAGTTCTTTGCCAATTTCGACGCACTGGCGCGCAGGCATCCCGGGACCTTCCGGGGCGCAGAGGACGTGCGCGCGCATGTGCTCAACGTGCTCGACAATGCCGACGCAGCGCTCGACCAGACCGCGCGCAAGACCATCACGCTCGTTCACCGGACGAATCGCGGGCTGCTGATCCTCGAGGCCGTGCCGCGCGGCGGACGCTATTTCATCATGAAGGCCTACAGGCTGGCCGCAGGTCGGTTTGAAAGAATGCAGGCCCGCGCGGAGCGGCTGGGCGGCACGACCTATCTTCGCTCATCTGTCCAGGGTCATACCGTTGCTCCCCCGCGCGGGCCCTTGCTCGACGAGACCGTTCGCGTCACACCGACGAAAGACGGCCTGCCTGACGTCAGCGCACCGCGATCAAAGCCGGATCCGGACGATGACGGCCTGACCGGCGCGGCAGAAGAAGCGCGCGCGGCGCTGGAGTCCGCCGTGCTGTCCGCCGTCGAACAGGTGGCAGGGCCGGAGGCCGCGCAGCGCACCGCGACGCCGGATCGGATCGGCGAAAGGCCCGGCCGCGACTGGAACCTCGGGCACGATCAAGGACAATACGAGTCGGCCGGCGCCTACTATCCGGGTCGCG
>JBBWZU010000664.1:0-7132 GCA_039649225.1 Hyphomicrobiales bacterium
GGCCTGATCGCCGAAGCGAAGAAGGCCAATATCGAGCTCGAGGAGATTGCGGGTGAGAAGACCCAGACAATCCTTCAGCGCGCCTACGCGATGCCGGCCGACGTGATCAAGGAAGCCAAGGACGCGATGAGTTTGACCGGCACCCCGAACGAGTAGGGGACTGGCCGCTTGCATGCCTCCCGTTTGCTGACAAACAGCTTGAACCTCTGATGCCGAAACGAAGCGCCGGCGTTCTGATGTACCGGCGAGGCGCGCGAGGCCTCGAGGTTCTGCTGGTGCATCCAGGCGGGCCGTTCTGGGCCCGGAAAGATCTCGGCGCGTGGTCGATCCCGAAAGGGGAATATTCCGAGACCGACGAGCCGCTTGCCACCGCGATCCGCGAGTTTGCGGAAGAGACCGGAACCCATCCACGCGGTGAGTTCCGGCCGCTCGGCGAACTCACGCAGCCGGGCCGCAAGATCGTGACCGTCTTTGCGGTCGAAGGCGATTTCGACCCCGCGACGCTCAAGTCCAACACTTTCGAGCTGGAATGGCCGCCGAAGAGTGGCCGTAAGGCGACCTTTCCGGAAGTCGATCGCGCCGAATGGTTCTTGCTCGAGATGGCGCGCGAGAAGATCCTCTCGGGGCAGCGCGAGTTCATCACCCGGCTGCTGGAGACAGCATAGAACCCGCGAGGAAGTGCATCAAACCTACGAGCGCGTGCGCCCCGCTCGTAGCCGCATCGACGGAATGCGCCCGCTACCGCCCCGTCACCTTCAGCGTCGCCTGCCGAATGTCGGACTCGACCTGTCGGGCCGGCTCCTCGGCGCCGCCGCTGGTGCCGGTGCCGATGAGATAGTGGCCGCCCGCCTTGCGTGGCAGGATGAAATAGAACACCGTATAGCCCTGGTCGCCGTCACCGCATTTGGTGAACATCCGCGGCACGTCATTGTCGCTCGCCGGGATCGACCCGGAGGCAAACTTGCTTTTGCAGCCGGCGGCGTCGACCGCGATCATTCCGGCCGATATCAGCGCCGGAGGATCCTTGGGCTCGATCCTGACCATGCCGAACAGGCGGTCGGCTCGCCATGCTGCGTCCACGAAGCCATTGTCGCCCTCGGCAATTTGGAAGCCGACGATGCCGGCGCTGCCCAGGATGTTGGCGGCGAGCGACAGCGCTTCGGCGCGATAAGCCGCCGGACGGTCCTGCCCCGCGCCATGCGATGGTTGTCTGCCAGCCGGCGCCGGAGCCGCGAACGGGTTCGCCGCAACGGTCGTTGTGCCTGCGGGCTGCAGGTTCGCCTGCACGCAGCGCAAGAGCGCCGGCAAGACCTGCGACGTGCCGGTCAGATTGAATGCGAAGACCTGCCCGGCCGCAGCGACCCGCAGCTGATAGCCCTGCCGAAAGCGCTGGAACAGCTCCGTGCTGTCGGCAAGCGGGACCTCGACCAGGTTTGGACCGACCGCAAACGCGCGTGCTCGCAGCGGCGACATCTGGTCTACCGTGAAGGCGATGTCGTAGGTCTGTCCTTGCGTCAGGCGCCACGAGGGATGCGCGAAAGCCATGCTCCAGGCAAAGCTGCGCGAGACCGAGAACGACATCAGAATGCCGCTGTTGTAGTTGGCCGAGGCGGCGCAATGATTGAACTGCCTGGCGTTCTGCTTGGTATAGGCGCCGGCCGACCAGGTCCCGACTGGGAAATTGTACATCAACTCCGCCGAGGCAGTGCGCGGGTCTCCGGTGAGCGCCAGAACGGCTCCGCAGACTGCAAACAAACAAATCTTGAACCAACGCATCCGCCCCTCCATCAATATTTCTCCATGATTCCATCGCGCGCTCGTCGGCGCAACCAGCTACATTCCCTGATCGACGATGCGAAATAGCAGCTGGTGCGCCTCGGCGGAGATGAACTCGACAGTCTGTCCGGTCGGCAACGTCAGCGATCTTTGCTTGGGAATGGAGAATTGCGTGGCGCCCGGCAGCGACATAGCCATCTGGTCGGCCGGGGAGGCGACACTGACGGTGCGGGACGTGCCATACGCCACGCCGCGCTCGCGGCTTGAGGCGACCGCAGGCTGCGTCCCGGTATAGATGACGGGGGCTCTGGTCATGGTGCTGGCGTTGGATTTGACGTCGACATTGACCTGCTCGACCAGGACCGATCCATCGGCGTCGCGTCCGCGGTAGATGATTCTCACAAAGCCCGCGTCGACCGTGCGCGCGTAAATATCGGCGCGCCCAAATGCGTTCGGCAGATCCCGGTCCTTCGTGATGGTGGCAATCGTGCCTCCGACCGGAGTCCGCATGACGGGCCCCACAGGCTCGGCGAGCCGTTGTCGCTGCTCGACTTGAGCGCAGCCAGCAGCCGTGAGCGCGGTCACCGCGAGCGCGATGACAATTCCAATCCAAAGGCGTCCATACACAACGCGACTCCCCCCAACAATGGCCTCTTCAAGCCAATCCCTGCTAACGCAATCTTTGATCGGTAGAAGCCTCATCATCACAACCCAAGAATTGTATATTCATGCTTTGTTCCGTTGTCCAGAGGTCTCTACCAGCACGGCTGCCATCCATCCGGCATTGCTTGTGCGGCGACGGGGGAGCCGCTAGTGTGCGTGAGCTTCGGCCCGACGATCCGGGATAAACAGTAGCTTTTTCAATAGTTTAATCTGTGGATTGTCCGTGCGCGCCGGCCGGGCAGCGCCACCCTGCAATGCCGACGCAGCAAGAAGCGAGTGAGGCCTGTGCGTTACGTTTCCACCCGGGGCGAGGCTCCGCCGCTCGGCTTCGTCGATGTGCTGCTCGCGGGTCTAGCCCGCGATGGCGGCCTCTACGTGCCCGAAAGCTGGCCAACGCTCGACGGCAAAACGATCGCGGGCTTCGCCGGGCGCCCCTATGCCGAGGTGGCGGTCGAGGTGATCCGGCCGTTCGTGGCCGATGCCATTTCGGAGCACGACCTCGCCCGCATGGCGCGCGAGGCCTATGGATCGTTCCGCCATCCGGCGGTGGCGCCGCTCACCCAGTATGCGCCGAACAGCTTCCTGCTCGAGCTGTTCCACGGGCCGACGCTTGCCTTCAAGGACCTGGCGATGCAGCTCCTTGGGCGGCTCATGGACCATGCCCTCATGAAGCGCTCCGAGCGCACCACGGTCGTGGTCGCGACCTCGGGCGACACGGCCCGTGCCGCGGTCGAAGCCTTCCGTTGGCGCGAGCACGTCGATCTGTTCGCGCTGTTCCCGCAGGGCCGCATTTCCGATGTACAGCGCCGGATGATGACCACGCCGGCGGACAACAACGTGCACGCGCTTGCGATCGAAGGCACCTTCGACGATTGCCAGGCGATCGTGAAAGGCCTGTTCAACCACCATGCATTCCGCGACCGGGTGGCGCTCTCGGGCGTCAACTCGATCAACTGGGCGCGCATCGTTGCGCAGGTCGTCTACTACTTCACCGCCGCCGTCGCGCTCGGTGCGCCGCATCGCAAGATCGCCTTCACGGTGCCGACAGGAAATTTCGGCGACGTGTTCGCCGGCTATGTGGCGCAGCGCATGGGTCTGCCGGTGGAGCGGCTCACCGTCGCGACCAATGTCAACGACATCCTCGTGCGCACCATGAATACCGGCACCTACGAGGTGCGCGGCGTGACGGCGACGACTTCGCCCTCGATGGACATCCAGGTCTCGTCCAATTTCGAGCGCCTGCTGTTCGATGCCTACGGGCGTGCCCCGGCGCCGGTGCGTGGGCTGATGGGATCGCTGGCGCAGTCGCGCAGCTTTACGATCGCACCCGATCCGCTGACCGAAATCCGTTCGCGCTTCACGGCCGCGCGTGCCGATGAGGACGAGACCGCCGCGACCGTGCGCAGCGTGCACAAGGAAGCCGGCTATCTGATCGACCCGCACACCGCCGTGGCGGTCGCGGTGGCCGAAAAGGAAAACCGCGACCGCACCGTGCCGATGGTGGTCCTGTCCACGGCTCATCCGGCGAAATTCCCCGCCGCCGTCCTGGCGGCGAGCGGCATCAATCCCGCGCTACCCGACTGGCTCGGCGACCTGAACGCGCGCAAGGAGCGCGTGACGGTGCTGCCGGCCGATCAGGGCGCAATCGAGAAATTCATTCTCGCGGCGAGCAGGGCCGCCCGTGAAGGAGCCGCCGCATGAGCATGGACGTCACACGTTTGCCATCAGGTCTCGTGGTCGTCACCGACGCGATGCCGCATCTGGAAAGCGCCTCGCTCGGCGTCTGGGTCGGGGCCGGCAGCCGCGATGAGCAAGCGGACGAGCACGGCATTTCGCACTTCCTCGAGCACATGGCGTTCAAGGGCACCGCGAAACGCACCGCGCGCCAGATCGCCGAGGAAATCGAGGCGGTCGGCGGCGATCTGAATGCGGCGACGAGCGTGGAGAGCACGGCCTATTATGCCCGCGTACTGCGCGCCGACGTGCCGCTGGCGCTGGATACGCTCTCGGACATTCTCGCCAACCCGACCTTCGAGCCGGAGGAACTCGCGCGCGAGAAGAACGTCATCGTGCAGGAAATCGGCGCCACCGAAGACACGCCGGATGATCTGATTTTCGAGTACCTGCAGGGCGTCACCTTTCCGGACCAGGCGGTCGGGCGCACGATCCTCGGCACCCCCGAGACGGTTCGCTCGTTCGACAGCCGCAAGCTGCGGTCTTATCTGGCGCGCAACTATCGCGCCCCCGACATGGTCGTGGCGGCGGCCGGCGCGGTCGATCACCGCCAGGTGGTCGCCGAAGTCGAGCAGCGTTTTGCGGCCTTTACGGGCCCCGAGGCGCCGCTGCCCGAGCCCGCGACATTTTCCGGTGGCGCGCGCATCGAGCAGCGCGATCTCGAGCAGGTGCATGTCGCCTTCGCGCTCGAAGGCGTGCCGCAGCGCGATCCGTCGATGTACAGCCTGCAGGTCTTCACCAACGTCCTGGGTGGCGGGATGTCGTCGCGCCTGTTTCAGGAGGTGCGTGAAATCCGCGGGCTTTGCTATTCGGTCTATGCATTCCACGCCGCCTACGCCGACACCGGCGTGCTTGGCGTCTATGCCGGCACTGACGCGTCCGATTTGCCCGAGCTGATGCGCGTCGTCGTCGACGAGATCGGCAACGCGGCCGAGACGCTGACCGAAATCGAGATCGCGCGCTCCAAGGCGCAGATGAAAGCCGGCCTGCTGATGGCATTGGAAAGCTCCGGCGCGCGCGCCGAGCAGCTTGCGCGCCAGATGATGATCTATGGCCGCCCGATCCCGCTCGAAGAGATCGTCGCCAAGATCGAGTCCGTCACGGTGGAAAGCGCGCGAGCCGCGGGTGCCGCTTTGATCGGACGCAGCCGTCCGGCCATCGCGGTGCTGGGACCGGGACGCGGGCTTGAAAGGGCGGCCGTGATTGCCGAAAGTCTGGGACGCCGCGCCGCCTGACCTCTATGGTCCAACTCTCCAACGCCCATGGCTTTCTTCCGCACTGTCAGCTTCGCCGAGCCGCTGCCCACGATCGAGGGCGCCGAGGTATTTCTGCGCGCCCCACAGATGTCGGATTACAGCGAATGGGCGACGCTGCGCGAGGCGAGCCGGGCCTTCCTGACCCCGTGGGAGCCGACTTGGCCGGCCGACGACCTCGGCCGCTCGGCCTTTCGCCGAAGGTTGCGCCGCTACGCCGAGGATCAGCGCGCGGATTCCTCTTACGCATTTTTCCTGTTCCGCAAGAGCGACCACGCGCTGGTCGGCGGTTTGACGCTCGCCAATATCCGCCGTGGCGTCGCGCAGGCTGGAAGCCTTGGATACTGGACCGGCGAGCCGTTCGCGCGGCGTGGCCTGATGAGCGGCGCGGTGAGCGCGCTGGTGCCGTTTGCGTTCTCGTCGCTGCGGCTGCATCGGATCGAGGCCGCCTGCATCCCGACCAATGCCGCCTCGATCCGGCTGCTGGAGCGCTCGGGATTCGTGCGCGAGGGCTATGCGCGCGAATATCTCTGCATCAACGGGATGTGGCAGGACCATTTGCTGTTCGCCCGTCTGAGCGGCGAGCGGACGGCGTAGCGGCCCGGTGGCCGATTGCGCTGCCTTGTGTGCTTGCCTTGGGCTGGCCAAGGTTCGCCTGCTATAACGAAAGAGCATGCTCAGCTGAACACGGGTGGATGATGGGCGCCGGGAGTACCAGATTGATGCCAAGGATCGCCGTGGCGATCGCGGTGTGTGTCGCCATGGTTGCACCGGCATGCGCGCAGGACTTCACCGACAAGATGAAGTCCTGGCTGTTCGGCCCGCCCGCGGTCGACAACAACCCAAATGCCGGCCCGAATACCCCGAAAGAGATCGACTGTCCGGGCGTCGAGGTGCGCAATGGTGCCGCCACGCTTTCGATCGCGGCGGCAGGCGTGGAAGCCGGACCCATGACAACGCGCTATCAAGTCACGATCGGCGACACGGCGCGCGAATGCGCGCCGCTTGGCGGCGTGATGACCATGAAGATCGGCGTGCAGGGCCGGGTGCTGCTCGGCCCGGCCGGAGCGCCGGGGCAGGTCGACATTCCGCTGCGCATCGCCGTCGTGCAGGAGGGCGTCAACCCGAAGACCATCGTCAGCAAGTTCTACCGCTTGCCGGTCCAGGTGCCGCCCGGACAGACCAGCGTGCCGTACACCCAGGTCGAACAGGATCTGACATTCCCGATGCCGCCCCCGGCCGTCCTCGACGCCTATGTGGTCTATGTCGGCTTCGACCCGAACAGCGCGCCGGCCAGGCCCGAACGCAAACCCGCAAAACAGAAGCAGAAGCGGCAATAGCGCAGCTTCGGAGTTCATCTGATGCTGACGCGCGATGGTGTGACCAACCTGGTTCGGCTGGATAACCTCGAGACACCCCGCCTCCTGCTCGACGTAGACCGGTTGGAGCGCAACTGCGTCCATATGCGCGCACGCTGCCGCGCGCTCGGTGTCGCGCTGCGTCCGCATCTGAAGACCGCCAAATCGCTCGACGTCGCACGCGTCGCCACCGGCGGTGCGCCGCTCGGCGTCACGGTCTCGACGCTGAAGGAGGCCGAATATTTCGCCCGCAACGGCTATCGCGACATTCTCTGCGCGGCCGGCATCGTGCCGGCAAAATTCGCCCATGCGGCGCGCATCCAGCGCGAGACCGGCTGCGATCTTACT
>JBBWZU010000541.1:0-5231 GCA_039649225.1 Hyphomicrobiales bacterium
GCCCGGCGTGTTCACGACCGCCGAGCAGTGGGACAAGGAAGCGCTGGTGATCGACCATAAGCTCCGTGCCGAGAAAACCGGCGAATGGCGCAAGTGGTTCACCGAGAACGTCATCAACTAGCGCGGATCGCGCCGCATCGGAACTGTGATGCAACGCCGGCCCTTCTTCGGCCTGTTCGTGACGCCAGCGGCGGTGACGGCGCTCGTCTTCACCGCCGCGCTGGTCGCTGTGCTGCAATACAGCGTGCGCAAGCATGTGCCAGGTTCGCTCGATGTCGGCGGTCTGACGTTCGACAATTTCACCGCCATGTGGCGCCCGCTCTATGGGCGGGTCTTTCTCGACACGCTGCTGCTCTGCCTGCTGACCTCCGCGATCAGCCTGCTGCTTGGCTATCCGCTGGCCTACGCGCTGGTGCGCGCGCGCAGCGCGATGATGAAGTCGGCCATTCTCATCATCGTGGTGACGCCGCTGTTCCTCGGCGAAGTGGTGCGCACCTATTCGTGGATCGTCGTGCTCGGCAATAACGGTTTCGTCAATTCCGTGTTGCTGAAGCTCGGCATGATCGCGGCGCCGGTTCAACTGCTGTTCACCGTGACCGGCGTCACAATCGCGCTGGTGCATGTCACGCTGCCGGTCGTGGTCGTGATGCTGGCGGCCGCGCTCGCGCATATCGATCCGGCTTACGAGAAAGCGGCCGAAAGCCTCGGCGCCGGGCCGGTACGCGTCTTCATGACCGTGACGCTGCCGCTGTCGGCGCCCGGCATCATCGCGGGCTTTACCACGGCCTTCGCCTGGACGTTCAGCGCCTTCGCGACGCCGCAACTCGTCGGCGGCGGCAAGGTGAATATGATCTCGAATTTGGTCTATCAGCTCGGTTTCGCCAACTTCAATTTTCCCTTCGCGGCGAGCCTGTCGGTTGCGGCCCTCGCGCTGACCTTCGTCTCGTTGTGGATGCTGCGGTTCGCCACCCGGCCGTTCGAGAAGCTTGGGCAGCACTGAAATGAGGATGCCACGATCCGGGACGATGCTGATGGTGACCGGCCGCGCGCTGGTTGTCGCGATCCTCGGCTTTTTGGTGCTGCCGGCGGCGGTGGTCGCGATCGCGGCGTTCAACGACCGGGCGCTGCTGTCGTTTCCGCCGCAAAGCCTGTCGCTGCGGTGGTTCATCAAGGCCTTCAGCTATCGCGATTTCCAGGCCGGATTTTACAATGGCCTCATCGTCATGCTGGCATCCTCCGGCATCGCGCTCGTGATCGGAACGGCGTTCGCGGTCGCGCTCGACCGCTACCGGTTTGCCGGCCGCGCCCTGATCGAGTCGCTGCTGCTGGCGCCGCTGGTGGTGCCGCACTTCACCATCGGCCTCGGTTTCCTGATCCTGGCGGCGCAACTTGGCGCGATGCGCAGCTTCGCCGTGGTGGTCGTCTGTCACGTCGTCCTGGTGCTCCCCTTCGTGCTGCGCAGCGTCTACATTTCGCTGCGCAATCTCGACCGCCGCCTGGAGCTTGCCGCCGAAAGCCTCGGCGCCCGGCCCGCGCGTGTCCTATTCACGGTCACGCTGCCGCTGCTCCTCCCGGGCCTGGTCAGCGGATGGCTGTTCGCCGCGATCCTGTCGTTCAACGAATTCACCGCCTCGCTGTTCGTCACCAGCCAGCGGACGCAAACACTGCCGGTCGCGATGTACAATTATGTCCGCGAATATGCCGATCCGACCATGGCGGCGATGAGCCTGATCTTCATCCTGGTCACGGCACTGCTGTTGACCCTCGCCAATGCGTGTTTCGGTCTCGGCAAGGTCCTGAATGTCGACCATGGCCGCTGAGACCACAGCCGTCCCGCCTGTCGCGCCGCAGCCGTCGAATGCGGACACTGCCGTGCGCCTTGATGGCGTGACGAAACGCTTCGGCAACGCGGTCGCGCTGCACGACGCCTGGATCAAGGTCGGCCGCGGCGAGTTCATGACACTGCTCGGGCCGTCGGGCTGCGGCAAGACCACGCTGCTCAACCTGGTGGCTGGATTTCTCACCTGCGACAGCGGCGAGATTTTCATCGAGGGCGCGTTGGTGACCGATGTGCCGACATCCGAGCGCGACATCGGCATAATCTTTCAGAACTATGCGCTGTTTCCGCACATGACGGTGGCGGCCAATATCGCCTATGGCCTGAAGACACGCGGGGTGGCGCGCGATGAGATTGCGAGGCGCGTCGCCGAGATGCTCTCGCTGATGAAGCTCACCGGCCTGGAGAGCCGCAAGCCGCGCGAACTCTCCGGCGGCCAGCAACAGCGGGTCGCGCTCGCCCGCGCGCTGGTGATCCGGCCGAAAGTGCTGCTGATGGACGAGCCATTCTCGGCGCTCGACAAGAATCTGCGCGCCTCGATGCAGGTCGAGGTCAAGGAGATCCAGCGGCGGCTCGGCGTCACTACGATTTTCGTCACGCACGATCAGAGCGAGGCGCTCAGCCTGTCGGATCGCATCGCCGTGATGTCCGAGGGGCGCATCCGCCAGATCGACACGCCGCAGCGGATCTACCAGCAGCCGGCCGACCGTTTCGTCGCATCCTTCATCGGCGAGGTCGCGGTGCTGCGCGCCAGGCTCGAAAGCCGCGATGGCGAGGAGGCCACCGTGGCGGCGGGCGCCTGCCGCAACACGGTTGCGGCGGCGCCGCTGCGGGAGTTAAGCCCCGGCGCTGCGCTCGATCTGTTCGTGCGGCCCGAACATTTGCGTCTTGTGGCGGAGAACGAGCCGGCGGCGGCGCAAGGCATCGTCGCCGCCCACGTCTATCAGGGCGATCATATCGATGTGTATGTCGACGCGGCCGCAGCCGCGACTGGCCGCATCCTGGTGCGCGTGCCGGGTTACGAGGCAGTCGACCGCGCCCCGGTCGGAGCACGGGTCGGGATTGCGACGACTGGGATCAACACCGTCGCGTTTCCGCCGGAAGGCTAGAAACTCGGCGCGACGCCCGGCGCGCGGGCGCGCGACTCGTAGGCCGCTTGCTGTGGCGCGTAGAGGCCCCACAATCTGCGCAATTCGCCGATCGGCTCGTCATGCCAATCGACACGCAGGTCGACCACCGGCCAATCGTAAGTGTCGGCGACATGCAGGCCCGCCCCATGCTCGTCGCCGGTCTCGCCGCCGGCCGCAAGGCCGGCTTCGAGTGCGCGCATCAGCCGTTCGGCGAGCGGGTTGCCGGTCGCGTCGCGGTAGGCTGCGATCATGCGCTCCGGCACCGACGCCGACGCCAGCAGGTTGCCGAGTGCGAGACAGCCATCGCCCTGCGCGAAGGCCGCGGTGGGCAGCGCCTCTTTGCCGGAGTGCAGCGCGGTCTGGCCGTAGCGATCGACCACGCCGACCTGGCGCCATTCCGGCTCCGGCGTGCCGGTCAGCAATGCGGCGAGCACGGCACCGGCCCCCAGTCCCTGTCGCAGCAAAGAAAGGCCCGCAGGCCCGAGCTGCGGATCGGACATGTTTTGCGTGCTGACGGCGCCGAGTGGAGAAACCCAGGCGCAGCGGCTGGCGACACAGATCGAGGACGACGTCACGGCAATTCCGAACGCGCCACTCTGCGCGCAACGCGCGACAATTGAATATGTCATGTGTCGGTTTGCCTCCTCGCCGTAGCGCGATGCGCTCTCCGATGTCATAGGCGAGATGGCCGAGGAGGCCAAGCCGCGCTCGGCTCGTTCGGCCGCCTTTCCGGACCGGAGTCGGCCACTCAGGGTATGACGCGGAGCGGTCTTTTCAGCTTTGCGCGCGCAGCAGCGATTGCGCGGCGCGCCAAGCCGCGAGCTGACGCAACAGAACCGGCACGCCCATGGCAAGGCCGATGAGCGTCGCGGTGCGGCTCGGCGAAATCACGAGCACCGACGCGGCGCCGAGCCAGAGCCGTTCCAGGTTCGCCAGCCGCGCCAGGCCATAGCCGGTGAGCGCGACCGCGAGCATGACGATGCCGACGACACAGCCGGCCGTCGTTTCGAAGAAGGCCGCCCAGGTGAACCCTTTGGTCACAAGCAGCATCGAGGGCGAATAGACGAACACGAACGGCACCAGCGCCTTGGCAAGGCCAAGCCGGAACGCCGTGTTGCCGGTCTTGAACGGATCGGCACCGGCCATGCTGGCGCCCGCATAGGCGGCGAGCGCCACCGGCGGCGTGATGTCGGCCAGCACCCCGTAATAGAAGACGAAGAAGTGCGACACGAGCTGCGGCACGCCGAGCATGGCAAGCGCGGGCGCCGCGATCGTCACCATGATGAGGTAGTTCGCCGTCGTCGGCACGCCGCAACCGAGCAGGATGCAGACGATCGCCGTCATCACGAGCGTGAAGAACAGGGTCATCGCCTTCACGTCGAACAGGCTCTCCGGCGCAATGCCGCCGAGCAGCGTGGAGATATCCGCGGCGGCTCCGGTGATGATGGTCGACAGCTTGAAGCCGACGCCGGTCAGCGTGACGATGCCGATGATGATGCCGACGGTGGCAGCCGCGGCGCCGACGCTGATCGCATACTTTGCGCCGACCACGAAAGCATCGAGAATATCGATGAGGCGCGCCTTGCCGGACTCGTCCTTGAGAACGGACCACGCCGAGACCGCGAGGGATGCGGCGATGATCGGGCCGAGCCCCGCCCACTCGGTGAGAATCCCGAGCCGGATGCAAAGCGCGATCGCCGCCACGAAGGCAACTGCGACCACGCGACTGCGATTGGTGAGGCCGAGTACGATGCAGCCCGTGATGCCCCAGAAGGCCGCAAGATAGGGCGTGAAATCCGAGAACAGCACCATCAGCAGCACGGCGAGCGGCATCGCGGTCGGCCAGTCGCGGCGAATGACTTCGCGCGCGACCGGCAGCTCGGAGCGCGGCAGGCCGCGCAGGCCATATTTTTTCGCCTCAAAGTGAATCTGGCAGAACACGCCGAAGAAGTGCATCGCCGCCGGCACGATCGCCGCCAGGATGATCGTCTGGTACGGGACCGCCAGATACTCGACCATCAGGAAGGCCGCGGCCCCCATGATCGGCGGCGTGATTTGTCCGCCGGTGGCCGCCGCCGCCTCGACGGCGCCGGCAAAGTGCCGCGCATAGCCGATGCGGATCATCGCCGGGATCGTAAGCGAGCCGACCGTGACGGTGTTGGCGATCGAGGAGCCCGAGATCATGCCGAACAGCGCTGATCCGAAGATCGAAACCTTGGCGGGTCCGCCCGAAAAGCGGCCGGTCAGCGCGGTGGCAAGATCAA
>JBBWZU010000714.1:0-3663 GCA_039649225.1 Hyphomicrobiales bacterium
TGCGGCTTCGATTCTGAAAATCGCTATTTTTTCAAAACCCGACCCTTGGTCACCCGATCGGATGATTGTGCGCGTGCGGCAAGCGGCTAGCTTGCTGTCTCAGCGCATTGCCGATTTGCCGGAGGCATCGCCACTACAATTCTTCACTGCCGTGCCACGGGCCAACAACGCAAGGGCGCATGAACGATGAACCTTGATCCGATTTCCTTTGCCTTCGGCGCCTTCAATCTGCTGCGTCTTGCCTCTTATTTCCCGCAGATCGTCGCGGTCGCGCGCGACCGTCATGGCGCTACCGCGATCTCGTTTTCCTGCTGGTCGATCTGGATCGGCGCCAATGCCAGCACCGCGCTCTACGCATGGGCCAGAATCGGCGACATCAATCTGGCACTCATCAGCGCCTTCAACGCCGCCTGCTGCGCAGCCGTGCTGCTGCTGGCCGGCTACAGGCGGTTTCTCATCTGCCATCACGCCTCGCGCGTGAGGCAACCTGCGGCAGGATCGTCAATCCGGTGAGGCCGTGATGCAGCTGACAGACGTCATCGGGTGCATCGCGTCGCTGCTCGTGCTGCTGACGTTCTGCATGCGGGACATGATATCGCTGCGGATTGTCGCGCTGCTGAGCAATTTTGCCTTCCTGTTGTACGGCATCAGCCTGCATTTGGCGCCGATCATCGCGCTGCACGGGATTCTGATTCCGATCAACGTCTTCCGCCTGGCCTCGCTGCGCGACCGGCGGGCCGCGGCGCCGATCGCGGCGAGGCCGACGCCAATCGCGGCGAGGCCGACGCCAATCGCCGAGGCGGCGCGCGCACACGGGCCTTCACGACCGTCATAATGCGCAGCCTCACCCGATCGTATGATGACGCTGCGGCGCCGTTGTGATCATTTGCCTAGGCTGGAGCGCATCGTGGACGAGACAATGCGTCCGGGATCCGAGCCTGACGGCTTGGTTGCCCGAAAATTCCGCACGATGCCTAACAATCGACCGGCATCTTGCGGCCTGCGCCGGGAGCTAACGCATCGATGGAGGTCGAAGTCACGCGACCGCCATTTTGATTTGTCGAACTACGGTATCGGCCTTCGCCCCAGACAGCGAAAGCCGGTTAGCGAAACCCGGGTAGCGAAAGAACCGCCGATGGCTGCGCCGGATCATCTCGAGGTCGTCGAGGCCATCTACCGGGCGGCGGCACAGCCCGAGCTCTGGACGACCGCCCTGGAATTGATCGTCGACTATGTCGGGGGGATCGCGGGCAATCTGGTTTATCAAGCGCCGGCCGGCGAACAGAGCTTCCTCATTCCGGGGCGCATGCGCGAAGACCTCAACGCGCTCTATCTGCGGCACTACGCGCGCAATCCCTACGCGTTCGCCTATGAGAGACTTCCCCCCAACCGGGTCGCCATCGGAAACCGGCTTGTCGATGTCGACGCCATCCGCAAATCCGCCTTCTACGCGGATATCTGCCTCCCTCAGCGCATCCAGAATCAGATTTTCGTATCGCACGCTCGGCTGCAGCGCGAGGGCGGCATCGGAGGCATCGCGCTGTTTCTCACAAGTCAGCAAAGCGAATACGAGCATCAGGCGGCCGAACGACTCGCGCGACTGACCGAACATGTCACGCGCGCAATCGATCTCACTTTGCTGACCAGCCAGCAGGCAAGCAGCACCGGGCTGTTCGAGAAGCTCATTGCCACGATGCCGGGCGCCGCGCTTCTCCTCGACAGTCAAGGCGGCATTCTTCAGATCAACACGGCGGCAGAGGAACTTTTGCGCAAAGGCGATGGCCTTTACGTCCGCCGAACGGACGGCCTGGTGCTTGCCGCGCATTCGACCGACGACGCGCTGCGGCTCTCGCACAACATCAAACAGGCGCTGGCTGTGGCGCGCGGCGAAGAGCAGCGCCTGGACGGAGCGCTACAGGTCTCGCGCCCCTCGGGGTTGTTGCCGTTTCAGGTCGTGATCACGCCATTGCCGCCTGCCTCGTTCTCGCTCTGGGAAGCCGTGAATGGCGGCGCCCGCGTCATGGTGCAAATGGTCGATCAACACGCCTCCCCGGACGCCCAAGCCGAGCGCTTGCGGAGCATGGTCGGGCTGACCGCGGCTGAAGCGCGCGTTGCCGCCTTGATCGCCGGCGGCCTGAGCAACACCGGCGTCGCGCGCGCGCTCGGTGTTTCAACCAATACGGTGAAGACGCACCTTGTCCGTTGCTATGATAAAACGGGCGTGCGCTCCCAGGCCGGGCTCGCGCGGCTCTTGACCATGGTCCCGGCGCCGCCGCCCGGCAGCTTCGGCAAGCGCTGAAATATGCGGCGCGGTCGATGCCGTTGCCGCAACCGTAATCCATTCGACGAAAACGTTTCCACGCGGCTCCCGCCTTTTCGAGACTGAGAATTTTTCAAGGTGCTTTGGACCTTTGTGTTACCCGCCCTTGTTCCACCATCTGGCGATCCGCATGCGCGGCGCGATCGCGGAATCAAGCTGCAGCAGGAAAAGTCCGGCGATGCTCCAATAGGTGTTGATGGCGCTCAGAGCTACGCAAGCGATGTAGGCGAGCTGATAGACGATGATGCGGCGTTTGGTGATGGCGGACATGCCGGCATCGACATCGTCCTTGAGCAGGCCGGCGCGGCTGGCGTAGCTCCAGCTGGCATAAAGGCCGATCCCGCAGAGCAGCATGTTGATCCAATAGATCACCAGCGCGAGCCGGTAGGTGATGAAATGCGCCAGCAGCGCGGTTGAAAACGGCATCAGCGCGACCGCCGCCAGGAAACCCAAGTGGATCCAGGTGAGGTCGCGGTCGACGCGCGTGAAAGCGTCGATCTGCGACTGCTGGGCGATCCAGAAGATGCCGAGCGTCATGAAGCCGATGAAGTACATCACGATCTGCGGCATCAGGTGCAGCAGCGCATGGAGCAGTTCGGCCTCGCTGTGCAGCGCCTCGGCAGCCGGCGTATGCAGATCGATGATCAGCAGCGTCATGGCGATCGCGAACAAACCGTCGCTGAGCGCCGCAAGGCGTTCGACGTTGCGGGCGGCAATCTTTTCGTAGGCGACCGGCATGGGGCGAAGCTAGGATCAGCGGCGACAGCGCGCAAGCGAGGCTGCGAACTCGGCCATCCTTCGAGACGCCCGCTGCGCGGGCTCCTCAGGATGAGGGCGGTGTATGTAGCGAAATTACGGGAGCCGCAACACTCTCAGTCCTCATCCTGAGGTGCTCGCCCACTTGGGCGAGCCTCGAAGGATGGCAGCAAGGCGTTCGACATTGCGGGCGGCAATCTTTTCGTAAGCGACCGGCATGGGCGGAAAGCTAGGTTCAGGGGCGGCGGAGTGCAAGCTCCGGAACATGGCGCCGCGGGCGCGGTTTCGCGCTAGACTGTCGTTCGCGTGCATTTGAATGAGCCACCGTGTGACCGACCAGCAGGCGACCGACGAGCAGATGACTGAGGCGCGGCTGAAATTGCGCGTTGCCGAAAAGCTCGCCGCGCTGCAGACCGAGGCCGGCCTGAAGACGATCCTGGATGGAATCGGCGAGGGCTTTTACGCCCTCGATCGCGACTGGCGCATCATTCTGTTCAACAATGAAGCCGCCGAGCACTTTCGCCGCACGCCAGAGAGCGTGCTCGGGCGCGTTCTCTGGGAGGTGTTTCCGGGCACGCGCGATACCG
>JBBWZU010000553.1:0-5104 GCA_039649225.1 Hyphomicrobiales bacterium
TCACCTTGCAGAAGACCATCGCGGAGGGCGCAGGCTCTGCCGGGCTCGCAGCGCTGCTGGCCAATCCGCAGCGGTTCGCCGGGCGCAAGGTCGGGCTGATCTTGTGCGGCGGCAATATCGATCCGCGCATCCTTGCCTCGATCATGGTGCGCGAGCTGGAACGCGAGCACCGCATCGTGTCGTTCCGCTTGAGCATTCCGGACCGGCCGGGCGTGCTCGGTGTGATCGCCACGCGGCTCGGTCAGCTCGGCGCGAACATTTTGGAGGTCAATCACCGCCGCCTGTTTCTCGATGTGCCGGCCAAGGGCGCCAAGCTCGACGTCACGGTCGAGACGCGGGACGCCGCGCATGCCGAGGATATCCTGCGTGCGCTCGATGCGGATGGCTATCAGCCGCAGCGCATCGAGGCGGCAGGCGCGCTGGATTAATCCGCTACTGCGTCGGGAAGCGGTCGTCGGTGACTGGCACGGCCGTAAAGGCGCTCTGCGGCGCCGGCCCGTCGGGACGCGGCCGCGGCAAAGGCGGCTCGGCATTCGTGTTGCGCTTGGCAGCAGCAGCGGCGGCGGAGGCCGTGATCACCGGTCTGCGGCGCGGCAGCGGAGCAGGGCCGCGGATGGCCGGGGTGAAGCTCAGGACCACCTCTTCGAGTGCCTCGGGATCGGGCGCGGCAAAGGTCGTCGTTGCCACAGATGTCGTGGCCGAGATCGTCGGCAGCGGTGCAGGGTCGGCCGTGGTGAGCGTCGCCGGGGTTGCGGCGATTGTCGGCGCCATCGGGGGATTTGTCACCGGAGCGAACTCTCTCGCTGCGGGAGGAGCCTCTCTCGTCGCGAGCGGAGCCTGCGTTGCCGCAGGTGCGGCCTGACCGAACGGAGCCCAGCGATCCGCGATGCCGCTTGTCGTTGCGGTACGATCCGCCGGGTCCGCGGCCGCCGCAGTGGACGCGGCCTTATTCGTGGCGGCTTCGATGCGCCTGGTCTGCGGCGAGACCGTAACCGGCGTGCTGTCGCGCGCGGCGAGTGCCAGCGGGGACGGCCGCATGACGCGCGGCGGCTCGACGTAGGAGCGGATGAACCAAACGATGCCCCAGAACGAGCCAAGCACCGCCAGGATCGCGAGGCCAAAGCCCAGCACCTTCGCGCCACGTGAGGGCCGACGGACTTCCGGTTCGTCAAGATATGTCATCGCCGCAACGCCCCGATGACGTTAACCATGGCATCA
Organism: Hyphomicrobiales bacterium; assembly: GCA_039649225.1. Lineage (GTDB taxonomy): Bacteria > Pseudomonadota > Alphaproteobacteria > Rhizobiales > Xanthobacteraceae > PALSA-894. The sequence continues at coordinate 1,219 of JBBWZU010000553.1, forward strand.
TATGACAGACTGAACGTCTGCGATAGCTCTATTTCAACAAGGACTTGCGGAATTGTCTTCGGTCTTAGACCAGGGGCTTAGCCGCTGATTCGCTCGCCGGAATGACAATCGAGAAGATGCTGCCGCCACCTTCGGCCGTGCGGCACTGCACGTCGCCGCCATGATGGCGCGCGATCTGGCGCACCAGCGCAAGCCCCAGCCCCGAACCCCGGCCGGTCTCCGCCGACCCGGCCAGCCGGTAGAACGGCGCGAAAATACGCTCCCTTTCGCCCTCCGGCACGCCGGGTCCGTGGTCGCGCACCTCGATTCGGGCCTGACCATCCGGCAATCGGCCGACCGCGATGACCGGGGCGGTGTCGCCGCCGTGGTGGCGGGCATTGTCGATCAGGTTGCGGATCATGCGGCGCAGCAGCGAACGCTCGCCGTGCACGGTGACGCTGCGGCCTTCGACGCCGATGCCGTCGCGGGCGGCTTCTTCTGCGGCGAGCGCCAGCAGATCGATCTCCTCGGAGCGTTCGGCCGAGCGCACCGCTTCGAGCCGGCTCGCGAGCAGGATCTCCTCGATCAGCTGATCGAGTTCGGCGATATCGGCCTTGAGGTGTTCGCGCGCCCGCGCATCGATGCCCGCCTCCGACATCGCGAGCGCCATGTTGATGCGGGTCAGCGGCGTGCGCAGCTCATGCGACGCGTTGGCGAGCAGCATCTTGTGCGAGTTCACCAGCTCCTCGATACGGCCGGCGGAGTGATTGAAGCTGCGCGCCAGCGCGGCGATCTCGTCTTTGCCCTCGATCTTCACCCGCGCGCCGAGGTCTCCCTCGCCGAGTTGCTCGACGCCGGTCTTGAGCCGCTCCAGCCGGCGCGTCAGCCGCCGCACCAGCGGCCAGGCGCCGACCGCGACCGCGAACGCAACGGCAAGCAGCGCAACCAGCACCCACGGCCCCGGCCGCCAGGGGCCGCGCCAAAGGCCGGTGACCAGAATGCGCCCGTCGCTGAGCGGCAGGATCCAGGCGCCGTGCGGACCGCGCAGCCGGATCGGCAAGGCCTCGTCGGGATCCGGCGGCGGCAGCCGGCGGCCGGCCGCGGCGAGCAGCTCGCCGCCCGGCGCGTAGAGCGCGAGGTCGATCCGCAACATGTCGTGCAGGCGTTCGATCGCTTCCTGCTGGCGCGCGCGCGGCGCGTCGGACGGCGGCAAGGCTTTGACGGCGAGCTCGCGCGCGACCGTCATCATGTCCTCGAAGCGTTCCGCGTCGAAGGCGAAACGGCTCATCAACCCGACCGCCACCGTGGCGATCACCAGGATCACCACGATGGTGAGATAGATTTGCAGGTACAGCCGCTTCATGCGCGGTCTTGTTCTTTGGCGAATACGTAGCCGGCGCCGCGGATCGTGATGATGCGGCGCGGCTTCTTTGGATCGTCCTCGATGGCGGCGCGGATGCGCGAGATATGCACGTCGACCGAGCGGTCGAAGGCCTCGAGCTGCTCGCCTTTGGTCAGATCCATCAGCGCATCGCGCGACATCACGCGGCCGGCATTGCCGGCCAGCGCATCGAGCAGCGCGAACTGGTAGGAGGTCAGCGGGCATTCCTCGCCGTCGATCGTGACGCGCCGTCCGGCGCGGTCGATCTCGAGGCGCCCGAAGCGCTTGACGTCCTGGGACGCCGCGGCCGACGACTTGCGCCGCAGGATCGCGCGCAGGCGCGCCAGCAATTCGCGCGGCTCGAACGGCTTTGGCAGGTAATCGTCGGCGCCGATTTCCAGGCCGACGACGCGATCCATCGCGTCGCCGCGCGCCGTCAACATCAGGATCGGCACCTCGGAGGTCTGGCGGATGCGGCGGCAGACCTCCAGGCCATCGCTGTCGGGCAGCATCAGGTCGAGAATGAGCGCATCAAACTGCTCGCGCTTGAGCCGCTGCTGGCCTTCGAACGCGGTCGCCGCAGCCGTGACGCCAAAGCCCGCGCCGCCGAGATAGTCGCAGACCATCGCGGTCAGGCGCGTGTCGTCGTCGATGATGAGAATCCGGGCGCTCATGAGCTGACTATAGCAGCGCGCAAGCCACGCTGCTCTTTCCAATACAAGCCGCGCGCCCTTTCCGAAAAGTGTGGGGCCGCCGGCATGCCCTGTCAGCCATGCCGCGCGGCCCCATGACCCTGCTCCGTGCGGGGGGACTACGGAGAGCAGGGAAACGTTGTGATTAAGTCCGGAACCAGCGCTGCCAGCGCTCGACGCGCTGGGCAAGGTCGGCGCGCTGCGCCGGTGTCAGCACCTCGCCGATGTCGGCGACCGCATCCGTAATGCGCTTGGTGGCGGCGTCGGCGAGCTTCATCTGATCGGCGCGCAGCGTCTCGAGCTTGGCGCGGTCGATCGTCGGGGCCGCGAGCGTCGCGATCACTTGTTTGCGCGCTTCCAGGTGCTTGGCGCGCAGCTCGAAGATGTCGTCGGCCGCCTTCTGGGCGATCGTGTTGATCTTGCTCTTCTGTTCGCTCGAGGCGTCGGTGACCCAGCCGAGGCGCTCGACGCCGCGCTCGATCGGGCCGGGGAAGAACATGCGTGCGCCCGGATCGCCCATCTCATGCGGGCCAAAGCCGTGGTGCGCCCAAGGCGGGCCGCCATCCCAGCGCTGCGCGAGGCTCGGACCGGCCACCACCGCGCCGACCACGCCGCCGGTGAGCAGCAAGGCGGTCGCGAACAGGACGCGGCGCAGCCGGCGCGGCTTCGGCGCGGCCGCGATGGAAACCGGGGCAGGGGGAAACGGGTCGGTCGTGGTCATTGGACGGCTCCTTGGATGCGGTGGGCTCGTCGCCCGTCATCTGCACCCTAGAAGCCGCCGGTTTCGGCCGATTGTCGCGCATGTAAAGTTATGTGAAGCGCTGGGATCGGCCTACCTCCCGGGCTTCGTGTTATCTTTTTTCTCGCTCGCGCGGCGCAGGGCCTCGGCGAGCGCGCCGCCCGGCTGCTCCTGCGGCTTGCTTGGTGCACGCGACGTCATCTGACGTTCGTTGAAGCGCGGCCCGCGGTCGGCCTGCGGCCGATCGGCTTTCGGTCCGACGGCGTCGTCCATGCGCAGCGTCAGCGCGATGCGCTTGCGCTCGACCTCGACCTCCAGCACCTTCACCTTGACGATGTCGCCCGACTTCACCACCTCGCGCGGATCCTTGATGAAGGTCTTCGACATCGCCGAGATGTGCACCAGCCCGTCCTGATGCACGCCGATATCCACGAAGGCGCCGAACGCTGCCACATTGGTGACCGTGCCTTCGAGGATCATGCCGGGCTTGAGATCCTTCAGCGTCTCGACACCCTCCATGAACACCGCGGCCTTGAAGGCCGGGCGCGGATCGCGGCCGGGCTTTTCCAGTTCGCGCAGGATATCGGTCACGGTCGGCAGGCCGAAGGTATCGTCCACGAAGCTCTGCGGCTTCAATTGGCGCACGACCTCGGCATTGCCGATCAGCGTCTTGATGTCGCTTTTGGTCGCTGCAAGAATTTTGCGGACCAGCGGATAGGATTCCGGATGCACACCTGATTTGTCCAGCGGGTCTTCGCCGTCATTGATACGCAGGAAGCCCGCGCATTGCTCGAATGCCTTTGGGCCGAGGCGCGGCACGTCTTTCAGCGCCTTGCGCGATTTGAACGGGCCGTTGGCGTCGCGGTGCTGCACGATGCTTTGCGCCAGACCCGACCCGATGCCCGACACCCGCGCCAGCAGCGGCGCGGAGGCGGTATTGGCATCGACGCCGACCGCGTTGACGCAATCCTCGACCACGGCATCGAGCGAGCGCGCCAGCCTCGTTTCGCCGAGATCGTGCTGATACTGACCGACGCCGATCGCCTTCGGATCGATCTTCACCAGTTCGGCCAGCGGATCCTGCAGGCGCCGCGC
>JBBWZU010000558.1:0-3198 GCA_039649225.1 Hyphomicrobiales bacterium
GAGATCGCGGGCGGTGCCGCCTTGTGGTCTTCCAGCATGCGGCCGAGCCGCAGCGCGGAATGGAGACCCAAAGTGATCTCGGTCTGCATGTCGGCGAGCTTTTTCTGCACCAGTTGGTTCGCCGCCAGCGGCTTGCCGAACTGCTTGCGATCGAGCACGTATTGCCGCGCGCGATGCCAGCAGAATTCCGCCGCGCCCATCGCGCCCCAGGCGATGCCGTAGCGCGCCATGTTAAGGCAGCCGAACGGGCCGGCGAGACCCTTGACGTTCGGCAACAGGTTTTCCTCCGGCACCACCGCGCCTTCGAGCACGATCTCGCCGGTGATCGAGGCGCGCAGGCTCAGCTTGCCTTCGATCTTCGGCGTCGAGAACCCTTTGGTGCCGCGCTCCACGATGAAGCCGCGAATGACGCCGTCGAGCTTGGCCCAAACGACCGCGATGTCGGCGATCGGTGAATTGGTGATCCACATTTTCGCGCCGGTGAGCGCATAGCCGCCCGCGACCTTCTCGGCGCGCGTCGCCATCGAGCCGGGATCGGAGCCGTAGTCCGGCTCGGTGAGGCCGAAGCAGCCGACGATCTCGCCGGTGGCCAGCTTGGGGAGATATTTGCGCCGCTGCGCTTCCGAGCCATAGGCATAGATCGGGTGCATCACCAGGGAGGACTGCACCGACATCGCCGAGCGATAGCCGGAATCGACCATCTCGACCTCGCGCGCGATCAGCCCGTAGGCCACATAGCCAAGCCCCGCGCCGCCATATTCCTCCGGCACGGTCGCGCCGATCAGCCCGAGCGCCCCCATCTCGCTCATGATCGCCCGATCGAAGGTCTCCTCGCGGTAGGCCTTGAGCACGCGCGGGAACAGCTTTTCCTGCGCATAGGCGTGCGCGGTGTCGCGCACCATGCGCTCTTCCTCGGTGAGCTGGCTTTCAAGGTCGAGCGGGTCTTCCCAGACGAAATCCGCGTCTTTCAGCGAAATGGCGGGTTTGCCGACGTGCTGCTCCGCGACCGACATGAGTATGCTCCTCAAAACTGTTGCCGTTGTCCTATCGCCCGGCGCGAGCCGCCGCAAGACGCGGTTTTTTATCGCCCTGCGGCCTTGTGCGGCTTCCCTTCGCGCGCCCTCGCCGTGTAAGTGCGGTAACGCAATAAGAGGTGAATATGCTGCCCTGGGAAGACCTGCGTGTTCTGGTGATGCCGCCGTCGCGCTACTACCGCCGCCGTGTCGCCGAAGAGACCCTGTCCGGCGAGCCGGAACTGGCGCTGATCGCCGAACTGATGCCGCGCGGGTCGACCGCGATCGATGTCGGGGCGAACCAGGGATTTTTCGCCTATGCGCTCGCCGCGGTGGCCGGGCGGGTCGTGGCGTTCGAGCCCAATCCGGACTACGCGCTGTTCTCCCGCATCATGCTGCGCGGCAAGGCCGAGGTGCACCGGCTGGCGATCTCGAACCGGTCCGGCAAGGCGACCTTCCACGTGCCGGTCTCCAAGGACGGCGTCGTGCTGCATCTTGCCGGCTCGCTCGACGATACCCACACGCGGCTATTTGCCAAGGTGCGGCACTATGATGTCGAGATCCGCACGCTCGACGAGTTCGGTTTTGCCAATGTGGGCTTCATCAAGGTCGACGTCGAAGGCACCGAGCGCGATGTGCTCGACGGTGCGCGCCGCATCATCATGCGCGACCGGCCCGCGCTGGTGCTGGAGCTGTTGTCCGGTACGCATGCCGATCCGGGCGCGGTCACAAAGGGAATATGCGACGACTTCGGCTATGAGGCTTTTCTGGTGACGCGCGAGACCAAGGTCCCGGCGCTGCCCGCGATCGCGAGCCTCGGGAGCAACTCGACCTACGACACGCAGTACGAAACCAGGAATGTGTTGTTCGTGGCGAAGTGAGCGATACGCGCGGCGCGCTGGCGCACTCTATCGCTTCGGCAGTCGCTCGAATGTCGGCATTCCCTCCGGGATCTGATGGAAGGGCTGCTTGTCGATCGTGTAGATCGCCATCTGCGGCGTGCCGAACAGGCTCGGATCGTCGAGCGTTCCGGCTTTCAGAACCACGTAGGGCAAGCCTGGCCGGTGCGTGGTCAGATGCGTGCCGCATTCGGCGCAGAATTCCCGCGTCACGGCGTTTTCCAGATCGCTGCGGGTAAATCGCTTCGGCTCACCTTTGGTGTAGCGGAAGCCATCCGGCGGCATCAGCAGGAACATGTTCGGCGAGCCGCCGGAGATGTATTGGCATTCGCGGCAGTGGCACTGCGCCTTCAATGTCGGTTCGCCCTCTGCGACGTAATGCACCGCGCCGCAATAGCATCCGCCTTCCAGTCGCATGGCATTCTCCCGATACTACGGCTCGTTTGGCGCCTGTCGTTCTGCCCGGCAGAGTCGACCAGAAGCCATGACGTGGCAACAATAAAGTCTTTGTGATCCCCCGACAGTCAACCGCGCCCGCCGGCCGCCGCACTAACAAGAGCTTAGGGAGTGGTTGTCCGAAGGGGGGACTGATGGGTACCGTTTATCCTGGCCGCCACGGGCGGCAGCATGCCATTCAACTCGGCGCCACGGATGCCAAGGCGCTGCTGAAGTCCAAACTGCCTTTTCTCTTGCCGATCCTCACGCCTGCGGAAATCGGCCAGGTGCAGAAGGTCCTCGATGCCGCGGTTGTCAATCCGGCGCTGCAGAAGGACTACGCCGATGCATCGCGCAAGAACGCCGCCGCGGAGCGTGCGCGCGGCGTTTTTTCCGATGGCGCGGTCTATCGCACGCCCGATTCGTCACAGATGCGAAAGATTTCCGCAGAGCTGATCGACGTCACCAAAGACGACAAGCACATTCGGCTCCAGCACCCCAAGCTTCTTGCACATGATGCGCTAAAAGCGCTGTCGGACAATGCCGACGAGGCTGCCTTTCTCCAGGCGGTCACGCGGGCCTTGAGCAGCAAGGGTGTCTATCTGCGGATCGAACCGAGCAGGATGCGCGATCCGGATGACCGGTCACGTACGGTCGTCAGCAACAAGGAGTTTGATGTCTGGTTGTCGTTCGGCTTCGACGGCGACGCGATCCCGACCAAGGACGGCCGGCTGACACGGGACAATCTCCTCGACACGACGGCGATCGGCGCGGGCTATTACACGCAAGTCATCAAGGGGAATGTCCAGACCCGGTTCAATGAAACGGCCGATCGGCTCCGCAGGAAAATC
>JBBWZU010000563.1:0-13452 GCA_039649225.1 Hyphomicrobiales bacterium
AGCAGGCAGCGCGCCGCCGCGTAGTTCGCGGCGCGCGCAAGCTCCGGGTCGGCCGCATTGCCGAGGATCGCCGCGACGCCCTGCCGGCGCAGGTCTGCCACGATGTCCTCGTCGCTCTCGGTCACGAACAGCGGCACGTTGGCGGCTTTCAGCGCCACGCCGACGACGCTGCCGACGCGGCCGTAGCCGACCAGCACGACGTGATCGGTGAGCGTCGTCACCGGGACCGGTTCGCGTGTTGGAGTCTCGTGCGTCGCCGTGTCTCGCGCTTGAGTCCCGGGCGCCTGCGGTTCAGGCGCTGCGCTGGATTCAGCTGTTTTCTTCGGCGGTTCCTGATGCGCATAGATCCAGTCGGCGCCCGCAAAGAAGAACGGCGTGAGCAGGATCGAGAGCAGGGCGCCCGCCAAGATGAGGTCGCGCCCGACGTCCGGCAGCAGTCCGAGCGCGATGCCGAGCGCGCCGAGAATGAACGAGAACTCGCCGATCTGCGCCCGGCTCGCCGCGATCATCAGCGCGGTCGATTTGGTATGCCGGACCAGCCGCATCACCAGGAACGCCACCAGCGGCTTGGCAAGCGAGATAATGCTCAAGGTGGCGAGCAGTGCCAGCGGATGGCTGATAATGACCGACGGATTGAACAGCATTCCGACCGAGACGAAGAACAGCACCGCGAAGGCGTCGCGCAGCGGCAGCGTCTCCTGCGCGGCGCGCTGGCTGAGCGTGGACTCGCTCAGCACCATGCCGGCGAGGAATGCGCCGAGCGCGAGCGACACGTCGAACAGCACCGCGGCGCCGTAGGCGACGCCGAGCGCGATCGACAGCACCGAGAGGCGAAAGAGTTCGCGCGAGCCGGTATGCGCGACGTAGTGCAGCAGCCACGGAATCATGCGGCTTCCGACCAGCCACATCAGCACCACGAAGGTTGCGAACTTGGCGAGCGTGTAGAGCAGCGGCAGTGCCACGGTCGCGATGCTGACGCCGCCGTCGCCGTTCGAGAGCGCGGCCAGCGCCGGCAGGAACACCAGCGTCAGCACCATCGCCAGATCCTCGACGATGAGCCAGCCGACCGCGATGTGGCCGCGTTCGGTGTCGAGCAGCCGCCGCTCCTGCAAGGTGCGCAGCACCACGACCGTGCTGGCGACCGAGAGCGCGACGCCGAAGACGAGGCCCGCGCCGAAATTCCAGCCGAGCAGCCACGCCAGCCCCATGCCGAGCAAAGTCGCGACCGCGATCTGCGCGATTGCGCCCGGCACCGCGATGGCGCGGACGGACAGCAATTCCTCGAGCGAGAACTGCAACCCGACGCCGAACATCAGAAGGATGATGCCGATCTCGGCCAGCTCATTGGCGATCGACTGGTCGGCGATAAAGCCGGGCGTGAATGGCCCGATCACCACGCCGGCGAGCAGGTATCCGACCAGCGGCGAGAGCTTGAAGCGATGCGCCACCGCACCGAACGCGAATGCCAGCACCAGGCCGACCACGATGGTGGACACGAGCGGCGAGTGGTGCGGCATTGCGGCTCCTCGGGTTTAGCGCACCATCACGAACACAAAGTCATGTGTCGAGATGCTTCGCCGGCCAATCGCCACTTGATATAAGTTCGCGAACCGTCGCGCGTATTGCGCCCATAAGCGCTTCAAGAGGCTCCGAACGAGGTCTGCCGGACGCGGTCATCATGGCGAGCGGCCATGACATTCGCGGGCGAATTGGCCGGAATTCAAGCTCCTTCCGGTCCAGCTCGTTCTGGAAGGCTCCTTGACTGAGAACGCTGAAGCCGAGGCCCTGGCGCAGCAGCGTGCGTATCAATGACGTATCGTCCACCTCCATCATGAGATTGACAGTCAGCTCCGAGGCAAATGCGCGCTCTTCAAGGATGCGGCGCGACGTGTGGGAGCGGCTGGGGAGAATAAGGGGCAGCCGCAACAGCTCCGTCGTCGAAATGTGCGATCGTGCCGAGGGCAGAGTCCCGCGTTTGCCAACCAGAAAAACCTCTTCCTCGAGCAGCGGAATGACTTTGAATCCTTTCTGCGGCAGAGGCCCATGAAGGCATGCGACATCCGCCCGGCCGCGCACCAGCGCCTCATGAATGTAGCCGCTAAACCCCGATATTATTTTCAGCGAGATATTCGGGAATAGTTTTTGATAGGTTTTGACCAAAGGCGGAAGAAGAAAATAGCCAACGCCCGGCGGAATGGCCATTGCTATCGTTCCTGCGGAGCCTCCGGCCACGCTTTTGATCTCGGCCGCGGCCTCTTCGAGCTGACGCAATATCGGTTGGCTCCGTTCAAAAAGCAGGTGGCCGGCATCCGTCGGGGTGGCGCCGAGACCGCTGCGCACGAAAAGCGCCTTGCCGAGCTCTTTCTCGAGCTGACCAACCTGCCGGCTGATCGCCGGCTGGGAAATCCGCAGATATTCGGAGGCGCGGCTGTAGCTGCCAAACTCGACGACCGCCTGGAAGTACCGAAGCGCGCGCGCATCCATGCTTGTCGGCTCGCTCAAGGCCAGAACAAATGGTTATAAAACGTATGCCCATTATGCCTTGGACGCAAGGCGGCGCCCCTGCCTACACTTGCTAGATCAGTGCGGTCTTATCGGAGGTGCTGCGGTGAAATTCGGTCTCATGACTCAATTGCAGATACCGAAGCCCTGGGAGCCGCAGGCCGAGCTGACGGCCTACCGGAATACGATCGATCAGGCTGTCGCCGGCGATGCCGCAGGCTTCCACTACTATTGGCTGACCGAGATGCATTTCTTCAAGCAGATCGGACACAGCCCGTGTCCGGATCTGCTTCATGCGGCGATCAGCCAGCGTACCGCGCGCATCCGGCTCGGCTTTGCGGTCATGCTGCTGACGACCCACAATCCCTACATGCTGGCCGAACGGATTGCGACTGCTGACGTTCTCAGCAACGGCCGCGTGGACTTCGGCTTTGGCCGCGGCTCCACGCCGTACATGACCGAAGCTTTTGGCGTACGGAAGGAGGAGAGCTTTGGTCTCGCGAACGAAGCGCTCGAAGCGGTCATGAAGATGTTCGAGAACGAACATTTCCCCGGCTTCAAAGGTGAGCACTTCGATCTGCCTGCCCGTCACGTTTTGCCACGACCGATCCAGAGTCCCCATCCGCCACTGTGGATTGCGGCGTCAAATCTCGCCACCTACGAATATGCGGCAAAACAGGGCGTTGGAATCATCGGGGTCACGCGCAATAGTATCGCCGAGACTCGATCGGCGATCCGGACCTATCGGGAGACGATACGCTCCGCGGACCCGAAAGGGTTTATCGGCAAGGCGCCGAATGAGAACGTCGCCGCGTTCGCGCTGGCCTGCTGCCATGAAGACGATCGCACCGGCAAGGATATCGCCTGCGCGGCGGCGCGCTGGTACAACGGAGACAATGACGCCGAGCTCAATCATGTTCGGTTCGCGACGGCAGGCGGAAAGGAGGCGGTCGTTGCCAAGTTCCGGGCCCGTTCGAACGATCAGCTTTTAGCCGACGGAATGGCGCTCGGGGGAAATCCCGACTCGATTTGCCGTCAGGTCGAACAGTGGGCGGAAGCCGGCCTCGACCAGATGATCTTCGTGCTGCAGGCCGGAAACACGACGCATGATCAGGTCCTGAGATCGATCGATCTGATAGGAGAGAAAGTACTTCCACGCTTCCAAGTGAAGGCGCACGCTGCCGCCTGACTTTGCATGCCGCGTGTTCGCGCCAGTCAGCCAATCAAGAGATCATCTTCGCCGCCAACGCGTCACCCAGTAGGAGAACATCGTCATGAGTCGCCTGCCGCGGTTCTTCGCCACCGTACTCTCGCTCGCCGTCTTTGGCGTTGTGATGTCCGTTGCGGATGGCACACGGGCGCCGTCCTTCGCGCAGAACGCCAAGCTCGACGCCGCGCTATCGAACGGCTGGTGGGGTCATGTGCCGATCATGGTCGCGGTCGACAAGGGCTTCTTCAAGGAGTTGGCTATCGATGTCGAGGTCAAAGCCATCGCGAGTTCGGCGGACCGGGTGCGGGCGATCACCTCCGGGGCCGTCGCCTTCAGCAATCTGGGGCGGATCGCGGTCATCAGCGAGATGGCAAACGACAACAAGACGTTCTACTTTTTCGCCAATGTCGATGACAGTCCCGGCAATGAAGGATGCTGGGCAAGGCCCGGCTTTTCGTCATTCCGGGATCTGAAGGGTAAGAAGGTCGCGGCGAACACATCCGCCCAGATCACCATGAATGGCCTGCTCGAGAACCAGGGCATGACGGAGAAAGACGTTCAGTTCGTCAACCTGCCGGGTGGCGAAATGGCGGGCGCCATTGCGCGCGGCGATGTCGACGTAGCCTGCGTGTGGGAGCCGCTGTTCACCAACGTGAAGAACGCCGCGCCCGGCGGAAAGCTTCTTGGCCTCGATAGCGATACGCCGAACTTCAAGAAGTTCGGAACGATGGCCTCGCCCGATATCATGATCATTTCGCGCAAGCTGGTCGATGAAAATCCCGATCTCGCAAAGAAAGTCGCGACCGCGATCTTCAAGGGCGTGAAGTACGCGAACGAGAACCCTGAAGACACCGCCAAGACGGTTGCTCACTATTTCCGCCAGGAGCCGGAGATCGTTCTCGCCGCCATGAAGCAGTTCAAATACTTCGGCGCGGATGGCTGGCCGGATCATATGAAACTTCATACCGGCCAGATGGAGTTTCTTTCCAAGTGGCTGGTCGACAACGGCAAGATATCGAAGATGCCCGATGTGAAGGCCTGGGAGAATCTGAGCTTCATTCCAAAGTAGGCGCTGTGTCAGAGATCTTGAGCAACGAGGCGCCGAAATCCGGCGGCGTCCTTCTGACGGAAGCGACGCCGGTGCCGCGCGTTGCCTCGTCACCGGGCAAGAAGAACAGCCGCAAGCCGGCATTCCTGCTCATGGTCAGCTCCTTGTCGGTGTTGTCCGTTCTGGCTCTTTGGTATTTTTCAACCGAGCGCGGATGGATTTCGCCGGTCTTCCTTCCCAAGCCCGGCCGGGTGGTCAGCGAAGGCCTGGCAAATCTAGCCAACGGACAGTTGCTCAAAGACATCTGGATGTCGACGCAGCGGGTCGTGCTGGGTTTCGCGCTGGCGGGCGCCGTGGCAATCCCGCTTGGAATCATCATGGCGGTCTGGGCGCCCGCCAAGGCGGCGGTCGATCCTTTCGTTTCCTTGCTGCGTCCATTGCCCTCGATCACATGGATTCCGTTGACGATGCTCTGGCTTGGCATCGGGGAGGGGCAGAAGATCGCGATCGTCTTCATGGGTTCGTGGATCTACATCCTTCTCTATACGATCGAGAGCACGAAACGCGTCGACCCCCTCCTGATCAGGGCTGCTCGAAACCTGGGTGCCGGCGACCTCCATGTGATGCTGCATGTGATCCTGCCCGGCGCCTTGCCGGGAATCATCGCGGGCCTCAAGGTCACGCTCGCGATATCCTGGTCTTGCGTTCTTTCCGCCGAAATGATTGCGGCGCAAAACGGCCTCGGCGCCCTGATCTGGCAAGGAAAGGATTGGGGCAACCTCGCGCTCGTCCTCGTCGGCATGCTTTGCATTTCCATCGTGGTCTTGTTAGCGGACAAAGTCGCGAACGTCCTCGAGCGCCTCTTGTTGCCGTGGGAACGGCATACAAGAAGCTGATGGCCGGAATCATGTCGCCCATTCTCGCCGCGCGAAACGTCACCAAGACTTTCACGACCGGCAAAGATCAGGAACTGGTTGCGGTCGACAACCTCTCGTTTGAGATCAACGAAGGTGAATTTGTCTGCCTGCTGGGCGCATCGGGTTGCGGGAAATCGACCATTCTGAACATGTTCGCCGGCTTTACCCAGCCGACGGCCGGGGAAGTCCTGCTGCGCAACAAGCCGATCGTGGAAATCGAACCCCGTTGCGGAATGATCTTCCAGTCCTATGCGCTTTTTCCCTGGAAGACCGTGCGGGGGAACGTCGAGTTCGGTCTCGTGATAAAGGGCCTGTCTGGTGCCGAGCGCCGCGAGCGCGCCGCGGCATTTATCGAAATGGTTGGCCTTCGGGGGTTCGAGGATCACTATCCGGTGGAATTGTCCGGCGGCATGCAGCAGCGCGTCACGATCGCGCGACTCCTTGCCGCTGACCCCGAAGTTCTCCTGATGGATGAGCCGTTCGCCGCCTTGGACGCGATGACGCGCCAAGTGATGCAGGAAGAGCTGTTGAAGATCCAGGAACAGAGTGGAAAGACCATCGTCTTCATCACCCACTCGATCGACGAGGCGCTCGTTCTTTCCTCGCGCATCTTCGTCATGTCGGCCCGCCCGGGCCGGATCAAGGCAGTCATCACCAACAGTCTGCCGACGCCGCGCCATATCAGCGTGCAGTTTTCTCCCGAGTACGGGACATTGAAGTCCGCGGTTTGGGGCCTGATCGAAAGCGAAGTCCGCCGCCACGCTGCGGAAGCAACACCCAACTGATATCCGGCGCGAAGGAAGAGTGCACGATGTCCAAACATGATTTCACGAGAGAAGAATTTGCCAGCCGGCTGGCCCGGACACGCGAGGCGATGCAGAAGTCAGGGCTGGATTGGCTGCTTCTTATCCATCCGGTTTCGATCCGCTGGCTGATCGGTCAGGACAGCAAGAGCTACACGGCCTTCCAGTGCCTGCCGATATCGGTGAAGCCGCGCAGACTGGAGATCTTCACGCGTGAGATGGAGCGCAACGAACTCGAAGCGGATTCCATGGCCGATGCGGTGCGCAGCTACAATGGCCGCGAACCGGAAGACCCGATGGAGGCCTTTGCGAAATTCGCCGACGAGCTTGGATTGAAATCAGCGCGGGTCGGGATGGAGGTTCCGTCCTACTATCTCAATCCGCATCACTATCTCAAGCTCAAGGACATCCTGGGGGCGGCGCTCGTCGCCGAACCGAACAATCTGATCAACGGCCTCAAGCTATCCAAGTCGCCGCAGGAACTGGATTATCATCGGCGATCCGCCAGGATCGCCACCGACGCGTGGAAGGCGCTGCTGTCGGCCGCCAAAGAAGGCGCGAGCGAACTTGAGCTGTCCGCGGCCGCATACCAGAATATCCTGTCGTCCGGCAGCAGTTTGCCGGCGAGCACGATGAATCTGGTAACGGGCGAACGCAGCTGCTTCGCGCTCGGCGGTCCGACCGAACGAAAAATGAAGCGCGGAGATACCGGGCTGGTCGAACTCGGTGGCGCCTACAAGCGCTACACGTCGACGCTTGGCCGCCAGTGGTCGATCGGCCAGCCGAGCGGGAGATTGCGGGATCTCCACAAGGTCGTACTGGAGGCGTCGGATGCCGCAATGGCCGAGATGAAGGCCGGTGCGCCGGCGATCAAGGCGCATGAGGCGCTGAAAGGCGTGATCGCGCGGGCCGGGCTCGATCATTACAGGCAGCATACCTCGGGATACGGAATGGCCCCGGGTTTCCCGCCATCCTGGGGCGAGCCGACCAACATGTTCGGTGGAAGCCGGGACGTATTGCAAGCCGGCATGGTGATGACCGTGGAGCCGGCTGTGTTCATCAAGCAAGAAGGTCTGGGCGTCCGCCTCATCGACAACTGCATCATCACCGACAACGGCATCGAGCTTCTCTCGATCACGCCGCGCGACATCGCTGTCGTCGATTGAGTCATCTCATTGTTTTCGCAACGCATCCATGCGGTCCATCCAGCGCTTGGCGGACACGGTCGCCACGACGGCGACGGCGGCCGCGTCGTGGAGCAGAAAGGGACGCAGCCGAGTCACCGGAATGACGGTCGCGTTTTCGTTTCCGCCCAGCGCAAGTTGGGCAAGGTCGCGGCCGATCAGGCTTGCCAGCGCAAGGCCGCGCCCGTTGCATCCGATTCCGCTCCATACCCCTTTGGAGAGGTTATGAATGCGCGGATATTGGTCGGTGGTCAGCGCGATCCAGCCGCTCCAGCTCTCTGCAACGCGCGCGGGCGGCATCCATGGATAAAGCTCCTTGAGGCGTTTTTCGACCGCCTGCTGCGGGTCCGCCGCTCCGGGCGCGAAGGACGCTCCGTCGATCGACACGTGAAGACGTTGCCCGAATTTGCGTACGCCGGAAAAAAGGCGCCGCGTATCCGTCAATGGCTGCCCTTTCGGAAGGATGCGCGCGAGCGTTTCCTCGGACAGAGTTTCGGTGACGGCGCCATGAACCAGGAACGGCACGACGCTGCGCGCAAGCCTCGGCCACAAGTCTCCCGAGTAGGCGTTCGTCGCGATGATGACTTGTCCGGCGATCAGCCGCCGCTCGCCACATCGAATCTCCCAATGCGGTCCGGACGGCGCGATCACGTCGACCCGCATCTGCGGATAAATGAACGCGCCGTGGGCGCTCGCCGCGCGAGCGATCCCGCGCGTATAGGCGAGCGGATCGAGATGAAATCCGCGCGGGTCGAGAAAAACAGCCTTGTAGAAATGACTGCCGACGATCACGGCGGCGTTTTCGCCGTAGAGCATCGTGACCGGCGCGCTCTGCGCTTGCAAGGTCGCGGCGGTCTCTTGCAGGCGAACCGTGCCTGCCTGCGTCCGTGCGCCGAACAGGATGCCGGTCCGCGTGGCGGCGCAGGCGATCTGATATTTCTCGATGAATGCCGAAATCTCCGCCGGCGCCGTGGCGACTGCGTGCGAAAGCAATTCGCCGCGTTCAGCGCCGAAGTCCGCGACGATCTTCCGGTGACTGTGCTTCAGATAGGGGACAAGCTGACCGAACGCGCGGCCCGATGCGCCGTGCCCGATCTGACACTGCTCAAGAACCGCGACCCGCGTGCCCTTGGCGGCAAGATGATACGCGGTCCAAAGCCCGGTTACTCCGCCCCCGACGATCGCGACATCGACGCTGTCGTTCCACCGCGAGGCGCCGGACACCGGCGCCTCGAGGCCGGCCGCTCCGTAGAGAGCGGGAGGGGCGCTGGTATCGTGGCTGACGCGTTTGAGAACGACGCCCATGTTGCGCCTTTATCGACATGCGCCGACATGGTCGCACGATAGACAAAGTGGAGAAAGCATGTTCATCAGCGTCGGGAAGGATGCCACGATCACTCTCTGTGAGCCGGATGACTTCAAGCGCCTTCACGTCGAAGCCGCCGATCGTGATATGGCGCTTGACGACATCAAGAGCACGCTGGGATCCATTGCGTCGTTCGATGGCGACAACTTCTGGATCGGCATCGAGGCCTTGAAAACTCTGTCCGGCCGCGCCGGAGATCCGGCATGGGAACGCAGTTTTGATTCCATGATCATGAGCGTGCAAAAGTTCGGCTGGCTGAGCCCGGATGGTAAGCGGGTGAGATGCCATCTCAAATCGAGCTAAACGATGCACTTCGACGTCTCGCTTCAATAACAAACTTAAACGCAACGCAGGAAGAACACGTGATGGCAGAGGAAACGCATTGGTCGGATGAGGTCTTTGGGGAGATCAAGAAGCGCGAGATCGCGTCCGTTTGCACCGTTCCCGACGGAGGGCTGACGCGGCTGCTCAATCTCGTGAAGGCGGACAAGAGCATGCGCCTGATCACGTTGACGACGGAAGAAGAGGGCATGGGCATCGTGACCGGCCAGTGGTTGGGTGGCAAGCGGTCGATGACCGCGATGCAGTCCTCGGGCGTCGGCAATTGCATCAATGCGCTGGGTCTTCCGTCGGTGATGCGCGCGCCCTGTCTGATGCTCGTGACGATGCGCGGACAGTACGGCGAATTCAATCCGTGGCAGGTGCAGATGGGGCAGGGCGCGCGCCCGGCGCTCGAAGCCGTCGGGGTGAAATGCTTTCCGGCCGATCACGCCGAGGAGGTGGCGCCGGCCTTTATCGGCGCGGCGGATCTCGCATTCAACGGCGGTTTTAGCTGTGCGGTCCTCGTCTCGCAGCGGGTGATCGGCGCCAAAGGTTTCGGACAGAAGTAGGAATCGGTCATGACCGTATCAAACAAGATCAACCGCCGTCCTTTCGTCGCCGCACTGCTTGCGCAACGGGGCAATGCCCTTGTCGTTCCGGGTCTCGGATCGCCCACCTGGGACTGCTCCGCCGCTGGCGACAGCCCCGAGTATCTCTATTCGTGGGGTGGCATGGGGCTCGCCGTTCCGACTGCGCTGGGTCTTGCGCTTGCACGTCCGGACCGGCGCGTTCTTGCGCTGACGGGGGATGGAGAGATGCTGATGGGCATCGGCTCGCTCGGCGTCGTGAGCGCCCAGGCCGCGAAGAACCTTTCGATCCTGGTTCTCGACAACGAGAGTTTCGGCGAGACCGGTCGTCAGACCGGCCTGACATCCGACTCGACCGATTTGTGCGCAATCGCGCGCGGATTTGGGATCCGGCAGACCATGCACGTCACCGAGCAGGAAAAGGCCGATGAACTCGCCGCCTTTCTGTTCAAGGGCGACGGCCCTTGTTTTGCGGTCGCCAAGATAGGCCTTTCTGAAGACCCGTGGAGCCTACCGATCAAGGACGGGGCCGCGATCGCCCGGCGCTTGCGGATTGCGCTCGGCATAGAAGCGGCGTGAAACGGAGCGAGATCGACGATGCCCATGATGGAAGACATCCACTACGAAGAGCACGGTGCCGGGCCGCCACTGATGCTGGTGACCGGCCTGAGCGGCCTGAAAAGCTCCTGGGCCGCGCAGGTGCCGCGCCTATCGCCGCATTTCCGGGTCATCACGCACGATCATCGCGGGACGGGGCAAAGTGCGCGTAGCTCTATCGTCTATTCTGTCGAACAGATGGCGCGCGACGTTATCGGGCTCATGAATGGTCTTGGCGTGGAGCGCGCTGACTTTGTCGGCCATTCCACCGGAGGAGCAATCGTTCAATGGATCGCGTTGAACGAACCGGAACGGATCGGTCGCGCGATCCTGTCGTCGACCTGGTCGGCGCCAGATTCCTATTTTTTGCGAAGCTTTGAGTTTCGCAAGGAGATTCTGGGGAAACTTGGCCCCACGGCCTACGCGCGCACGTCGTCTTTCACGATGTATCCGCCGGATTGGTTCGCGAACAATGAGGAGAGCGTTCTACGCGCGGAGAAATTGCTATTGGCTGATTTCCCCGCAAACGAGATCGTCTTCAGCCGGATCGAGGCGATTTGCTGCTTTGATGTTGCTGCGAGGCTTGGGGAAATAAAAATCCCGACGGTGGTGACCTGTGCGGAAGATGATCGCGTCACGCCTGTCCATCTCTCACACGCGATTGCCGATCGGGTGCGGAATTCAAGGAAGGTGATATTTCCCTGGGGCGGGCACGCGTCCCCAACGCTGAATGCCGACAAGTACGCCGAGATGGTGCGGCATTCTCTGTCTTGAATGCGCCGGCCGGAGCTGCGGTCCGGCGCACTATTCCGCCGCCGCCGGAAACGCCTCGCCGGCGATCCAGCGATCGAGATCGGCGAGTGCGCGGCGCGACAGCTCGCGCTTCTTGGCGACCGTTTTCTGCGTGCCGCGCAGGCGTTCGCCGTCCTCGCCGCGCGTCGGCACACGTGTCGTCAGCGGCGGAAACAGTCCGAAATTGATGTTCATCGGCTGGAACGAGCGCGGGCCGGCATCGATCGTCTCGACGTGGTCGCCAAGATGGCCGCCGGTAATGTGGCCGAGCAACGCGCCATGCGCGGTGGTCGGCGGCGGCGGGTTCAGTGGTTCGCCAAGCTGCTCGGCTGCGGCGAAGCGCCCGGCCAGAAGTCCGATCGCGGCGGATTCGACATAGCCCTCGCACCCGGTGATCTGGCCGGCAAAACGAAGCCGCGGCAGCGCGGCAAGCCGCAGCGTTTGATCGAGCAGTTTTGGTGAATTGAGATAGGTGTTGCGATGGATGCCGCCGAGTCGCGCGAACTCGGCCTGCTCCAGCCCCGGAATAGTGCGGAAGATGCGCACCTGCTCGCCGTGCTTCAATTTGGTCTGGAAGCCCACCATGTTGAACAGGCTCGCGAGCTTGTTGTCCTGGCGCAACTGCACGATGGCGTAGGCCTTCACCAGCGGATCGCGCGGATTGGTAAGGCCGACCGGCTTCATCGGGCCGTGGCGCAGCGTCTCAACGCCGCGCTCCGCCATCACCTCGATCGGCAGGCAGCCGTCGAAGTAAGGCGTGTTGGTCTCCCATTCGTGAAACGAGGTCTTGTCGCCCGCCGTCAGCGCGGCGACGAACGCATTGTACTGCTCGCGCGTCATCGGGCAGTTGATGTAGTCGGCGCCGGTGCCGCCCGGTCCGACCTTGTCGTAGCGTGACTGGAACCAGGCCACCGACATGTCGATCGAGTCGCGATGCACGATTGGCGCGATGGCGTCGAAGAAGGCCAGATCGGCTTCGCCGGTGAACCTACGAATGCTGTCCGCCAGCGCCGGCGAGGTCAGGGGGCCGGTCGCGACAATCACCGACGGCCAATCCGCCGGCGGCAGGCCGATTTCCTCGCGGCAGATCTCGATCAGCGGATGCGCCATGAGCGCCGCCGTCACGGCGGCCGCAAAGCCATCGCGATCAACCGCAAGTGCGCCGCCGGCCGGAACCTGATTGGCATCGCCCATGCGCATGATCAGCGAGCCGAGCCGGCGCATTTCGGCGTGCAGCAGCCCGACCGCATTGGCCTGCGCATCATCCGAGCGGAATGAATTCGAGCAGACCAGTTCGGCAAACGAGCCGGTCTTGTGCACGGCGGTGGCGCGCACGGGGCGCATTTCGTGCAGCACGACCGGCACGCCGCGCTGCGCGATCTGCCATGCCGCCTCGCTGCCCGCGAGGCCGCCGCCGATGATGTGGACCGGTTGCATTCGCAATGTGGTCATTTAAAAGTGAACCCAAGTCAACCCGAGCGGATGCTATTCGTTCGGCCGGGGGCATCTGGGGAATTGGTCCAGTGCGCAGAGTTGTTCTGGCAGTATTCGGATTGTTGTTTTTCGTGAGCTCTGGCGCGGCCATCGAGCTCGATTTCGGCATCCAGAAGGTGCTCGAGAGTCTCTCGCTACCGTTGCCGGATCCATCGCGGCCGATCGTGTGTCACGGGTTCGGCTGCGCCTACCAGACGCCGATCCAGCTGCGTCCGGTTGACCGGACCCAGCTCAAGAAACTGTTCACCGCGGCGACAGCCAAGTCTCCCGAGGCCGAACGCAAGGCCGTTGCGGCCGCGATGGCCTGGTTCGAGAAGCGCGTCGCCGCGGAGGCCGGCACGGCGCGGGCCATCGCGCGCGCCGGATTCGGGCATGCCGGCGACCCGTCGCAGTTCGACTGCTTCGACAAGACCAGCAACACCATCGAGCTGCTGACGATCGTCACCGAAATGGGCCTGCTCAGGCACCACGTCATCGACGAGCCGGTCTCGCGCGCCGGCGTTGGCTCGTTGCCGCACACGACCGCGGTCGTCCGGGAGCGGGCCGGCGGGCAAAAATGGGCGATCGACGGCTGGACTCACGCCAATGGCGAGCTGCCGGACGTGATGCCGCTGGAACAGTGGCGATTGGA
>JBBWZU010000791.1:0-5316 GCA_039649225.1 Hyphomicrobiales bacterium
TTGCGTTCGACGCGGCGTTGCCGCGCGCGAGTTCCGCCAAGACCTCGTCGATCTCGATCAGAACAATCCGAAGTCCCGATATGCGCGTCGCCAGCGCCAATCCCGCGGCGCCGACGCCGGCGCCGAAATCGACCACGCGGTCGCCGGCTCGCGCCGAGGTCGCCGCCGCCAGCAGCATCGCATCGTGACCGGCGCGGTGGCCCGATTTCGGCTGGCGCAATCGCAGGCGCCCTCCGAGAAACGCATCCTCAATGAGTTGGCAGGTTCGCTCAGTCATCGGGCCGCAGTTCATGGGCGAGCCCGGCGTCGGTGAGAACCTGGCGCGCCTCGCGGTTATCCTCCTCATGGACCAGAATCCGGCGCGGCAGCACGCCGAGCGAGCCCTCGATGACGCTCATGTTCTGGTCCAGCACCAGATGATGGATGTTGGCGCCATCGAGCAAGGCGCCGATCGCCGACACCAGCACAATATCGTTGGTCCGCACCAATTCCCGCAACTTAAACGCTCCTTGCCAGACCCTGGCTCATGGCTTCGCGGCGCGTGTCAACCGCTTGATGCCCTTGCCGCGTCACCCGGCAGTTTCTATTGTTATAGCCGAGGATTTAAGTGAATTGCGCAAATGTGGAGACTTGTGTGGCGGTAATTGTCCCCTTCGAGAGCCACTCGGCAGCTTCGATCGATCAGCTGGTCACCCTGGTCGCCGCCGACATGGAACGCGTCAACGCCACCATCCTGTCGCGCACCGGCTCCGAGGTCACCATGATCCCGGAGGTGGCGAACCACTTGATCAATTCAGGCGGCAAGCGGCTGCGGCCGATGCTCACGCTGGCGATGGCGCGGCTGGCCGGCTATGCGGGCGATGGGCACGTCAAGCTCGCCGCCGCGGTCGAATTCATGCATACTGCCACATTGCTGCACGACGATGTGGTCGACGAAAGCGAGATGCGGCGGGGCCGGCTGGCCGCGCGCATGCTGTGGGGCAACGAGGCGAGCGTCCTGGTCGGCGATTTCCTGCTCGGCCAGGCCTTCAAGATGATGGTCGAGGTCGGCTCGATCCGCGCGCTCGACATTCTCTCGACGGCTGCGGCCGTGATCGCCGAAGGCGAAGTAATGCAGCTTGGCGCCGCCAAGAATACCGCGACCACGGAGGACGAGTATCTCGCCGTTATCCGCGCCAAGACCGCCGAACTGTTCGCCGCTGCCTGCGAGGTCGGTCCGGCGATCTCCGGACGGTCCAAAGACGAACAGGCCGCCTGCCGGTCTTACGGCATGAATCTTGGAATCGCGTTCCAGCTTGTCGACGACGCGCTCGATTACGGCGGCAAATCGGCCAAGCTCGGCAAGAATGTCGGCGACGACTTCCGCGACGGCAAGATCACGCTTCCCGTCGTGCTGTCGTTTCGCCGCGGCTCGGACTCGGAGCGCGTCTTCTGGCGCCGCACGCTGGAAGACGGCGATGCGACCGACAGCGATCTCGAAAAGGCCGTGGGCCTGATGATGAAGCATCGGGCGCTGGAAGACACCATCAAGCGCGCGCGCCACTACGGCTCGATCGCCAAGGACGCGCTGGCCTTGTTCCCGGACTCGGCGATGAAGGCGGCGCTGGTCGAGGCGGTCGATTTCTCGATTGGCCGGTCGAGCTAGGATTTGGCTAACCGAAGACGGTCGCCTGCACCCACCAGCCGGGCTGCAGGGCCTTCAGGCTGCTCGCAGCCGCTTGCGCGTCAGATGCTGAATTGAACAGACCAAAACATGTCGCCCCCGAGCCCGACATGCGCGCCAGGCGGCAGGCCGAAAAGGCGCGCAACGCGAACAGCACATCCGCGATGACCGGCTGAAGCGAGATGGCCGGTGCCTCGAGGTCGTTGCGGCGCGCCGCAACCGCCGAGATGATGCCGGTGATGTCCGCATCCGCGGCAATCGCGTCATCAGGTTTCGCAGCCGGCGCCAAAGGCGGCGCCGCAAGGGCCTTGAACACGCCCGCGGTCGCAACAGCGACGCCGGGATTGACCAGCACGGCGGGGAGTTTCGGCAGCGCGACCGGCGCGGACAGAATCTCGCCGACACCACGCATCATGCGCGGCCGCGGGTCGAGGCAGACCGGCACGTCAGCGCCGGTCGCACGCGCCGCGTCGACCACCCGGGGATCGCCCAGCGCAAGCCCATTCTCCAGCACCAGCAGCCGCAGCGCCGCCGCCGCATCGGAGGAGCCGCCACCAAGACCGGCGGCGACCGGCAGATGCTTGTCGAGCGTGAAACGGCCAAGCCGCAGATTGTCGACGCGTTCGGCAAGCAGACGCGCGGCTTTCACAACCAGATTGTCGCCAGCCGGGCCCGAGACATCCGCAGTCGGCCCACGCAGCGCAAGATCGAGCGTAGCGCCCGGCACAAATGTCAGATGATCGCCGACGTCGGCGAACACCACGAGGCTCTCAAGCTCATGGTAGCCGTCGCTACGCCTTCCGAGCACATGCAGTGTCAGATTGACCTTGGCGGGAGCGAATCCCGCCAATTCATGCGGACTAACCGTCGGCACAGCGTTATAGAGCGTCAGCCGCCGTCGCCCGGCTTCTTCGCCTTGGCGGTCTCGGCCGGCACTGCCTCGTCGACCAAGCCGGTGCCGATCTTCTCGACGATCTTTTTCAGATCATCCGGTTCCGGCTTGAGGTCGCGCGCATGGGCCCATTGGAACTGGGCTTCCAGCGTGCGGCCGACCTTCCAATAGGCATCCCCGAGGTGATCGTTGATGGTCGGATCCTCGGGCTTGAGCTCCACGGCACGCTCGAGCTGCTTCATCGCCTCGTCGTAGTTCTTGATGCGATAGTAGGCCCAGCCAAGCGAATCCACGATGTAGCCGTCATCCGGCCGCTGCTCCACCGCACGGCGGATCATAGTCATGCCGTCGTCCAGGTTGATGCCCTGATCGATCCAGGAATAGCCAAGGTAATTGAGGACGTGCGGCTGGTCGGGGAACAGTTCGAGCGCACGCTTGAAGTCGGTTTCCGCAGCCTGCCATTGCTTGGAGCGCTCGTTGCAGATGCCGCGGAAATAGAAGATCAGCCAGTTCGACTTCTGCGGATTCTTCAGCGTTGCGACCGCCTTGGCGTAGGTATCCGCGCAGTCGGCGAAATCCTTGCGCACGCGCTGGATATTGCCGAGCGCCGTGATGGCCTCGAGGTCGGCGGGGCGGTCCGTGATCAGCTTCTCGAGGATCTTCTTGGCCTCGTCGGTGCGATCGGTCGAATCAAGATTGGTGGCGAGCTGAATGTCGGCGTTGCGGCGCAGCGGGGAATCCGCCGGCACGCGCTGATAGATCCTGATGGCCAGCGCGGGCTTCTTGATCGACTCGTAGAGATCGGCCAGCGACATCAGCGCGAGCGGGTGATCCGGGGCAAGATAGATCGCGAGCTGCAGGTAGGCGAGCGCGAGATCCTCGCCACCCTGGCGACCGAGCGAGGTGCCAAGACCGAACAGCACTTCGGCAGCGCCCGCCTGCGGCGACTCGACCAGCGGATCGAGTTTCTCGCCGTCCTTGATTTCTCCCATCGCCTCGACGACGAGCGGGTGCTGCGGCAGCACCTTGTCGAACGTCTCGTAGATTTTCAGCGCCTCGTCCTTGCCGAGATTGCGCGACGCCCAATGGGCGTAGGCCTCCACGGCCCGCAGCGCGTTGCCGTCGAGCTTGTAGACGCGCTCGAGGCGTTTGCCGGCTTCCTTCTTGTTGCCGGCAAGATCGAGGATCAGCCCGGCATGCAGATCCTTGAAGATCGCATACCATTCGGGGCCGGTCAGGCGGTCGATATTGTCGACCGCGGCCTTCACCTCGTTGGTGCCCTGCATCGTCCAGGCGGTAATCAAAGTCGCGGTCAGGTCGGCGATCGGGCCGCGCACCGACTGCGCGATCTGCTGGCGTGCCGCCTGATATTGCTTCTGCTTGAGCGCCTTCACTCCGAGCACAAGGCGGGCGACCCGATGGGTCTTGTCGAACTGGACCATGCGCTCGGCAAGCTTGACCGCTTCGTCGATCTCGCCGTCCACCAGCACCGAGAGGAACGCACGCTCGAGCAGCACGGGATTCTTCGAATCGGCCCGCAGTGCCGCGCGGTAATAGGCTGATGCCGACACCGCGTCGCGCTCGGTTCCGGCATGACGTGCCGCGAGGTAGTTTCCGGCTGGGGAGACGCGGGCGAGTTCCTGCTGACTCGGCGTTTGCGCGGAAGGCGTGGTTGCCTGCGCACACAAGGTTGCAGGTAACGCAATGACGGCGGCAAGCGCGACAATGGCGGCGCGCCGGGGCGGAATGAGGAGAATCACGAGCTATTGGTCTCCATGAAAACGGGCCGGAAGTCCCAGTGAGGCGAAATCTCCGAGAGACTCGGCCGGGCTGCAACACAGTGCCCCCGATTGGCCCGCACAATGGCGCGTTTGAGTCCCGGCCGCAAGGACGGCGCCCTCCCGGACCCCGGCGAATTAGTCCGCAACAGCGGCGAAAAAGCGGCGCTGCCCATCCTCACATTTTCGGCATTCGCCGGCCCATGGAATTATGGATTGAAGCGCAAGGGCTGGAGTTTGCGCTGCCAGCCGGCGACCGCGCCAAAACGGTGCGGCGCCCTATGGGGGAGGCTCTCATGGATCGCCGATCATTTTCGGCGACGGCCGCGGTTGTGGCGGCCGGAACAGCCGCTGTGGCCGCCGGAACCGCCGCGACCCGCGCCACACACGCGGCGGGCGGAAAAACCTTCGTGCTGGTGCACGGCGCCTGGCATGGCGGCTAGTGCTGGGGCAAGGTCGCGGCGACGTTGCGCGGCCGCGGCCAACCGCTCAATCTGACAAACAAATTCGCGAGCGGGTTGCCGACGACCTACATCTCCTGCGCCGAGCCGGCATACGCCCCGCTTAATGCCAGCAAGGAGTGGGTGAAGACCAACGGCATCAAGATGGTCGAGATCAAAACCGGCCACGACGCCATGGTGACGATGCCGGACAAGCTCACCGACATGCTGGATGCGGATACGTGTAGGTGAGCGAATAGTGAGTAGTGAATAGTGAGTAGGGAATAGCGAGAGCAGGTACTATCGCGCTATTCGCTATTCGCTACTCCCTCGCCCCTCACATGTTCGGATAGTTGGGTCCACCGCCGCCTTCCGGCGGCACCCAGACGATGTTCTGGTTCGGGTCCTTGATGTCGCAAGTTTTGCAGTGGACGCAATTCTGCGCATTGATCTGGAAGCGGGGGCCGGTCGGCTCCTCGACCCATTCGTAGACGCCGGCCGGACAATAGCGGCTCGACGGCCCCGCATAGACGTCATGCTCGG
>JBBWZU010000804.1:0-3249 GCA_039649225.1 Hyphomicrobiales bacterium
TTTTCCACTCCGGACAGTCGCAATTCACCGATCTGGTCGGCGGCAAGCCGCTCGGATTGACCATCGCGTGGATCAACCGCCGCGCCATCGCGCTCGACGAGACGGTGCCGCGGCCGGACTTCATCCTACCCGATATTGCGTCCCTTTCCGGCGTCGTGGAATTTTAGAGCCTCGATCCGAGAGGCCGACGACAAGCCGCTTGCTTGCCACCGCCATCCGCGTCTTTATCTCAAGCACCAGTCTGGAGAACGCAGATGCGCGCAGGGGCGATCCGTTTTGTTGCCGTCTTGAGCGCCTTGGTGCTGTTCCCTTTCACGGCTGAGCGCGCACTCGCCGGCGAGCACGGCTCTGACTGCGGCAGTCCGTCCGATATCCATGATGGATGGGTCATCGGCTCGCCTGAGCAACAGGGCTTTGACCCGGCACTTCTCTGCGCAATGGGCAAAGGCGTGGCCGGAGGCCGGCTCCCCAGCGCCGATTCGATCGTTGTCGTTCGCCATGGCGTGCTGGTCTACGAACGTTACTTTCACTTGCCCGGACCGACCAGCTCGTTCGAGCCAGCGGCCATCAGGCATGCCGGACACTCGATGACCAAAAGCGTCGTGTCGCTGCTTGTGGGTATCGCGGTCGACCGCGGCCAGATCACCGACCTCGATGCATCGATCTTTTCATATTTTCCCGAGTACGCCGATCTTCGCTCGCCCGAGAAGGATCGCATCACGTTGCGCAGCCTGCTGACGATGTCCGATGGGCTGGATTCTTCGGACTTCTTTCAAGTGGGCGGACACAGTTTTGATCGCGATCCGTACCGCTACATTTTGGCAACCAGGCTCGCCCGAGAGCCCGGTGTTGCCTTCGAATACAACAACGCCACCACCGAGCTTATCGGAGCGATCCTGCAAAAGGCGACCGGGAAAACGGTCGATGTCCTGGCCAGGGAAGACATCTTCACGCCGCTCGGCATCGAGAGCGTGGATTGGAAACCGCGCCTCGGCAACGGGTACCCGATGGCCAATTCAGGGCTCGGCCTGCGCCCGCGCGACAGGGCGAAAATCGGCCAACTGGTATTGAACGGCGGGGTTTGGCAGGGCAAGCAAATCGTTTCAACGTCGTGGATCAGGCAGTCGACACGCGCGCACATCAGCGCGCCCGATCAGTACACCTACGGCTTCCACTGGTGGCTGGGGCACTCCCTCAGCAACGATCGCGTCATCGCGTGGACAGCCGCGCTCGGCTCACGTGCGCAGAAAACCATCATCGTCCCGGAGCTCGATCTCGTTGTTGTCTTCAATGCGTCTATTCGGTCCGCCAACATGATTGCGCCTGAAATCGAATTACTGAACCAATACATTCTGCCGGCGATCTTGCAGCGCTAGGGAGACCGTTCGTGGCGGCGGACGGCTTGTGCCGCCGGCGCCCTACCCTGTTGCCGCATAGACGTCGCGCCGTGGATCGCAGGCGCCGGTCATCAGCCCCGTCGCGGAACGGAGCGCGACGGCTTGTATGTCGGGTCCCTAATAAAGACCGTCGCGAATCCCGGTTGACGAGGCTAATTGCATCTGTATCCTGTCGACACCACACAGTGGACAGAAAAAATGGCACTCCAGCTTCCCTCCCGCGCCGCCTTGGGCGACGCCGTTGCAGACCTTCTGCGCAACGCGATTCTTGATGGCACGTTGAAACCCGGGCAGCCGCTGCACGAGAACGCGCTGGCGCAGGAGTTATCTGTCAGTCGTTCGCCGATCCGGGAGGCATTGCTCCAGCTCGAGCGGGAGAATTTGTTGGTCGGCCGCGTGAATCGGCCCGCTGTCGTCCGCCGGCCATCTGCCGACGAGATCACCCAGGTCTATACGATCCGAGCCGCGCTCGAAGGGATAGCGGCGCGCTGGGCCGCCGAAAACCAGACACCCGCCTTGGTGGCGCAGCTCAGGCAAAAAGCCGAAGAGCTGAACAACGCGACCATCGCGGCGGAACGCGACGCCGCGCCGAGCGTCGTCGACCAGGCGATCGACCTTCATAGCGCAATCGCGCAAGCCGCAGGTTCGATCGAGCTGCAGCGCCTGCTGCAAAGTCTTTGCAACCAGATCAAATTCGTCATGGCGGCAGGGCTTGCGAGCCTGACGCGCCGTCGCGCGGAGGAAATTCATGCCGAGCATCTGGCACTGATCGCCGCCATCGTGGAGCGAGACGGCGACCGCGCCGAGCAACTCGCGAGCGCGCATGTTCGCGGCGCGCGCGATCGTCTTGTTCACCTGCGCGGCGTCGAAGCGAACGCAGACGCCGTGATGGATTGACAATGGAAGACGATTTTCGGCGAACGCTCGAGCGGGCTGTTCGCTCTCTCTGCAACGGAGCCGATGCGGTTTGCGATGACCTGGCTCTGAGCGGCGGGGTACCGCGACTGAACGCCATGACCGGCGGCTATAGCTTCGACAACGACTATGTCTGGGATAGCTGGGCGGATTTCCAGTGGGCCGGCTTTCTGGCGGGCCGCCTGTGGCTGTTGCACGTCCTGACGCAAAACCAGCGTTACGCCGACGCCGCGATGCGGATCTGCGAGCGGATCGGTCCCGTTCTGGCGCAGCATCGAACCGTGTTCTCCTCGACCGGCATCGAGATGTATTACGCCCTGACGCTCGGCTATCAGATCTCGAAACGCGATGTCCTGCGGCAGTGGACATTGTCCGGCGGCGATAATTTCGCGAACATTTTCGACAGCAAGGCCAAGGCGTTTCTTCAGATCGCCGGCGCGAACCGCATCGTCATCGATACCGGGCTCAATCTTCCCTCGATGCTGTGGGCCTCGCAGTTCGAGCCGGAGCGCGCTGCCCTCGCCTATCGCCATCTCGATACCGTGCTGGAAGTCGGCCTGATCCGTGCGGATGGCTCGAGCTGCCATGCGGCGGAACTCGACCCTGCGACCCGCGCCGTCACCAGGCTTTTCAGCCTGCAGGGGTGGAGCAATGACGGCGTCTGGGCGCGCGGGCAGGCCTGGGCCATGCTCGGCTATGCCCATGCGTACGAGGCGAGCGGAAAGTCGCACTACTTGGACGCCGCGCGGCTGGCGGCCGACTGGTATGTGGCGCACGCTCCGCAAGGCTGGGTGCCGCGCTATGACTACTACGATCCGGAGCGCGACACGCTGCCTTACGATTCATGTGCCGCCTGCATCGCCACCGCTGTCCTGATGCGACTGGCGCGATGGCTGCCGGACCGGGCCGAGCGCTATCGGGACGTCGCGCGCGAAAC
>JBBWZU010000811.1:0-3167 GCA_039649225.1 Hyphomicrobiales bacterium
CGCGCGATGTCGATCCGGCGCGTGACCCAGACCTGGTCATGCTTGAGCACGTGGTCGATGAAGCGCTCGAGCGCGGCGAGGCGGCCTGGCCGCCCGACCAGCCGGCAGTGCAAGCCGACCGAGAGCATCTTCGGCGCGTCACGGCCTTCGGCATGGAGCACATCGAATGAATCGCGCAGGTAATTGAAGAACTGGTCGCCGGCGTTGAAGCCCTGCGCCACCGCAAAACGCATGTCGTTGGCGTCGAGCGTATAGGGGATCACCAGATGCGGCCCCTTCGGCCCCGTGACCCAGTAAGGCAGGTCATCCGCGTAGGAATCCGAATCATAGAGGAAGCCGCCCTCCTCCATCACGAGGTCGCGCGTGTGCTCCGAGCATCGCCCAAGATACCAGCCGAGCGGGCGCGAGCCTGTCACCGTGGTGTGGATGCGGATCGCCTCGTTAAGATGCCGGCGCTCCTCATCCGGTGAGAAATCCTTGTATTCGATCCACTTGAGGCCGTGGCTCGCGATCTCCCAGTTCGCCTCATTCATGGCACTGACGGCTTTAGGGTTGCGCAACAATGCGGTCGCGACGCCATAGACGGTGAGCGGAATGTTCTTGCGCCGAAACAGCCTCCAGATGCGCCAGAAACCGGCGCGCGAGCCGTATTCGTAGATCGACTCCATGTTCATGTGGCGCCGGCCCGGCCACGCCTGCGCGCCGACGATCTCCGACAGGAACGCCTCGGATGCCGGATCACCGTGCAGGATGTTGTTTTCGCCGCCCTCCTCGTAGTTGAGCACGAACTGCACGGCGAGCCGCGCGCCGCCCGGCCACTTCGGATCGGGCGGATTACGGCCGTAGCCGACGAGGTCGCGGGGGTAGGAGGAGTCGGACATGAGCCAAAGTCTCAGGGCTGTCGGGGTGGAATCACAAACATATGGTGTCACATCGTGGCGCGCTATGCGCACTAGCCACGAATTAAGACTGCATTCTGGCGCACCACG
The DNA here is from genome assembly GCA_039649225.1 of Hyphomicrobiales bacterium. Lineage (GTDB taxonomy): Bacteria > Pseudomonadota > Alphaproteobacteria > Rhizobiales > Xanthobacteraceae > PALSA-894. The sequence continues at coordinate 990 of JBBWZU010000811.1, forward strand.
CTCCTGACAAATCCGATGGCGGCACGCATCGGCTCGGACGTTCTGAATTCGCGCGAATAGACGAGCGAGAGATTTTGTTTCGCGAGCACCCTTGGCGTCAGGCGTGTCAGCGCCGGCTCCGCGTCGCCGAGCAGACACGGCAGAACCGCCAATCCGATTCCGCTCAGGGCAGCGCCCAATACATCGGTCATGTCCCGGCTGCGCAGCACCAAGACGGCACCGGCCGCGTGCTTCTCGAGCCAGCGGGACGGGGGTGCGGACGACAGGCTCGCGTGATAGCCGATGATATCGTGCCCGGTGAGATCGTTTGTATCGGCGGGCGCCGGCCGGCGGCTGAGGTAGGCGGCCGAGGCATAGAGCGAAAAACCCGCCTCGCATAATTTGCTCGCGATCAGGTTCTGATCCGCAAGCGGAGCCGCGCGGATGGCAAGGTCGGCCTCTCCTTTGTTGAGGTCGCGTGGACGGGCTCCGCTCAGTATATCCAGAGAGAACTTCAGCCCCTTGGCGCTCGGCTGGCTCAGCGTAGACGCAAAGATCCGCGTGAACCCGGACGGAACCGCAAGCCGAATGGTTGCCTTCTGCGCATTGACAAGATCGTCGACGGCAGCCGCCGCGCGTCCCATGTCGTGGACGAGGGGCGCGAGCTTCTCCCCTAAGGGCGTGAGCTGCAGGCCCTGTGGTCCGCGCAGGACGAGCGGTGCACCGAGCGAACGCTCCAGCGCGGACAAACGGCGGCCGACCGTGGAGTGCTCGACCCCGAGGCTGCGCGCCGCACCGGCAAGCGACTTTGTCTCCAGCGCGCGCAGAAAGAAGCGCAGGTCGTCCCAGTCGAAGTCACTCATGCGGGTCATCGTTCATTTTACGACCCGGCTGCGCACCTGTGCAACTTTGCACATCACTGGGCGGCGCTGCGGGATCGACCCAAGGCAGCCGCGCACGCTAGTCGTGATCGTCGCCATGACGTCTTCGTCAAAAATGAGAAGTATCAAATGGCCATCGATACACGCCGCCAAACTGTTGCAAGCCTCCTGCCGGCTGGTGCCCTTGCGGTTCTGATGGCGATCAGCGGTCCGCCCACCGCAGATGCTGCCGAGCCCGTTGAACTCGCGACCTTCGTTGCGCTGCCGCGCCGCTCGCCGACCACCGTGCTCCAGTACGGAGCCGCAGCCGCGCAGGCTATCGACCTGTTCCTGCCAACGGGAAGCGGACCGCACCCGGTGGCGATCCTGATCCACGGCGGCTGCTGGAATGCGACGACCGCCGGGCGCGAGCAGCTGCGGCACATCGGAGCCGAGCTGGCGAATCTTGGAATCGCGGTGTGGAGCATCGGCTACCGGCGGGCGAATGAGGATGGTGGCGGCTATCCCGGGACTTTCCTGGATGTCGGACTGGCGATTGACCGGCTGCGATCCGGCGCCGACCGCTATCAGCTCGATCTGTCGCGTACGGTCCTCGTCGGACATTCGGCCGGCGGACATCTTGCTCTCTGGGCGATGGCGCGGGACGGTCTTCCAGCAGCCAGCCCGCTTTATCGTGCCGAGCCGTTCATGCCGCGCGCGGCCATCAGTCTCGCCGGCATCGGCGATCTCGAGGCATTCGCACGCTTTGTGCCCATTCTCTGCGGGCCAGGCATCATCGAGAAACTGGTTCCTGCGACGGTCTCGGAAGGCGCATACGCCGAGGTTTCGCCCGCCGCGCTGCCACCCCCAAAAGGAAAGGTCGTGATGATCAGCGGGATTCTTGATCGACTCGTTCCTCCATACATCGCCCATGACTACGCCCGCGCCATGCGGCGGAAGCAGGCGACCGCCACAGAGAGCCTCGACATTCCCGGTGCCGGCCATTTCGATCTCGTGACGCCGGGCACCGACGCATGGGCGGAGGTCAAAGGCCGCATCGAACACGCCTTGGTGAAATGAGGAAAACTCAGCGCATGACCCTGTCTCTCCGCCAAATTGTCGCGGACCTCAACCAGTCGGCCGGTGCCCTCGCGGCGCTGGGCGCGGCCCTCGACGCGCAAATGCGCGGCACGGAGCTCGAACCGGACATCCGGCGCCATGTCGAGGACGTCGTCGCGGCGCTCGGCGCGCACGCGGCCCTTGACAATTCCGCGCCCGCGGAGCTGCAGCCGCTGCTGGGCGAGATCCGCGCCTTTGCCATGATGAATAGCCAGCTCCT
>JBBWZU010000825.1:0-6094 GCA_039649225.1 Hyphomicrobiales bacterium
GCCGCTGCCATCCGGTGCATTCCCCACTTTGCCAACAGCGCCCGCAGGGCTGCGGGCTTGAGCGGCTTGTTGAGCACCTGAATCTCGCGTGCACGCGCTTCCTCGCGCACGGCCAGAGAGCGGTCCGCCGTGATCAGGATCGCCGGCAGATCGGCGCCGAAGCGCCAGCGCAATGCCGCAATGGCCTCGATGCCGTTGCCGCTGTCGAGGTGATAGTCGATGAGCAAGCCGTTGGGGACGGACTTCGCCTCGCTGACCGTGGCGAGCGCGGACTTTAGATCCGGGGCTTTGAGCACCTGGCAGCCCCAGCCGCCAAGCAGCGTCTCCATGCCGTCGAGGATCTTCGGCTCATTGTCGATGCACAGTACGATCATGTTGGCGAGCTGGCTGACATCGACGCGTTGCGGCTCGCGCGCGCGCACGTCGCTCGGCAGCGCGGGCGCGAGCGGCACTTCGACCGAGAAGCGCGATCCGCGGCCCGATTTGGATTGCAGGACGATGCGATGATCGAGCACACGGGCGATTCGTTCGACGATCGATAGGCCAAGGCCGAGCCCACGCGCCACCTTGGCTCCCTGATCGAGCCGCTGGAATTCGCGGAACACCGCGCGTTGTTTGGATTGCGGAATGCCGAGCCCGGTGTCGTGCACGTCGATCCGCAGCCGGCCGTCGCCAAGGCGGCAGCCGATCAGCACGCGGCCTTCCGGCGTGTACTTGATGGCGTTGGATACCAGGTTCTGCAGCAGCCGGCGCAGCAGCCGCCGATCCGAGCGCACCGCGCGCGTGCTCGGCACAAAGATGAGAGTGAGCCCGCGTTCGCGCGCGAGCGGCGCGAATTCGACCTCGAGCTGACGCATCATCTCGTCGACGCGGAAGCTTGAGATTTCCGGCCGCATCGCGCCGGAATCGAGCCGCGAGATGTCCAGCAGCGCACCGAGGATTTCTTCGACCGCCTCGAGCGAGGCATCCACGTTGGAGACGAGGCGCGCGTCCTCGCCGCTGCCATGGCGTTCGACCAGGCTCGTGACATAGAGGCGCGCGGCATTGAGCGGCTGCAAAATGTCGTGGCTCGCGGCTGCAAGGAAACGCGTCTTCGATACATTGGCTTCCTCGGCTTCACCTTTGGCGCGCGCGAGTGCCGCATTGAGCGTGGTCAGTTGCTCGGTGCGCTCCTTGACGCGCCGCTCCAGCGTTTCGTTGGCGCGCTCCAGCGCCTCGGCGGCCTCCACGGTCGGTGTCACGTCGGTCGCGGTCGTGACCAGCCCGCCGTCCGGCATGTGATTGGCGCGGATTTCGATGACCAGCCCTTGTGCGGCGAAGCGTTCGCGGATCGGCTCGCCGCCGGCCAGATAACGCGCGATGCGGTCGCGCACGAGATCGTCGACCTGGCCCGGGCCGAGCGCGCCCTGTTCGGCATTGTGGCGCAGGATTTCGTCCAGCCCCATGCCGACGCGCGTCAGCGCGGGCGGGAGATCGAGAATCTCACCGTATTGCCGGTTCCAGCAAACGAGCTGCAGGTCCTTGTCGAACACCGCGATGCCCTGGCGCACGTGATCGAGCGCAGTCTGCAGAATTTCGCGATTGTACTGCAGAGCGGCATTCGCGTCGTCGAGCAGTTTGAGCGCGGCCTTGGTCGACACGGTGCGCTTGCGCAACAGCAGCGAGAGCACAAGCCGCGAGGAGGCGGCGCCAATCGCCGAGGCGAGGATATGCTCGGCATAGCGCAGCAGGTGGATATCCGCCTCCTGCTTGGGATCGAGGCTGATCCGGCGGCTCTCCGCAAAGCTCGCGAGCGACGTCGAGGTCCGCTCCTCGCCAAGATAGCGCGCGACGGTGCCGGTCAATTCCTCGACCGTCACCGAGGAGCGCCAGAGCCGGAAGCTTGGCGTTATCGGGGCGCCTTCGGCGGGCGCGAACAGGTTTGCCTGCAAACGCTCGATCGAGCTCGGCTGGCGCGTCAGCGAAAGCGCCACATAGGCAACGATGTTGACGCCAAGGCTCCACAATACGCCGTGGACGAGCGGCGGAAGATCGAGCCCCAGCAGATGCTGCGGGCGCAGCCACACGATGCCGAACGGACCAGCCGTCAGGAACTCACGCCCCACCAGACCCGCATCGGCGAAATTGGGCAGCAGCAGCGTATAAAGCCAAACCAGAATGCCTGCCGTCATGCCGGCGAGCGCGCCGCGCGCGGTCGCCCGGCGCCAGATCAGCCCGCCGAAAAACGCCGGAGCGAGCTGCGCCACCGCGGCAAACGACAAGAGGCCGATCGATGCGAGCTGCGCTTCGCCGGCCAGCCGATAATAGAGGTAAGCCAGCACAAGGATGACGAAGATCGCGATTCGCCGCACCGTGAGCAGGATCTCGCTGACATTCTCGCGGCCCGACAGCATCGCTTCGCGTCGCTGCAGCACGAACGGAACGACGAGATCGTTCGACGCCATGATGGCAAGCGCGACTGTTTCCACGATCACCATGGCGGTCGCGGCCGACAGCCCGCCGACGAACGCCGTCAGCGCGAGCAGCTCGGAGCCGGCCGAGAGCGGCAGCGCCAGCACGAACATGTCGCTGTCCACAGCGCTCGGGGCGAAAATGAGTGCGCCCGCGATCGCGATCGGGATCACGAACAAGTTGATGAGCACCAGATAGAGCGGAAACAACCAGGCGGCGCGACGGATTTCCGGCTCGCTGTGGTTCTCGACGACGGTGACGTGGAACTGGCGCGGCACCAATATGATGGCGGTCGTGGAGAGCAGCGTCATCGTGAGGAACGTGCTCCAAACAGGTTCGTTGGTCAGCACGGCCGCGGTGCGCGGATGATCCATTGCCTTGGAAAAGAGATCCGAGGGCCCGTCGAACATCCAATAAGTCACGAAAATCCCGACGGCGACAAAGGCGACGAGCTTGACGATCGACTCGGTCGCGATCGCCAGCATCAGTCCATCCTGATGCTCGGTCGCGTCGATATGGCGTGTCCCGAACAGCACCGCGAACGCAGCCATCGCCAGCGCGACGAACAGCGCGATATCGCCGAGCACCGGCTGCGCCATGCCGGTGGTCATGTCGAGATGCGCCAGGATCGTGCCGAGCGAAGCCGAGACAGCCTTCAGCTGGAGCGCGATGTACGGAATGGTGCCGAAGATCGCGATCAGCGCGACAGTCGCCGCCACCGCCTGATGCTTGCCGTAACGCGCCGCGATAAAGTCCGCGATCGATGTGATGTTCTGGGTCTTGGCGAGCCGTACGATATGCACGATGAGCGGTGAGGCGAGGCCGATCATCAGCACCGGCCCGATGTAGATGGTGAGGAAGTCATAACCGGTGCGCGTGGCGAGCCCGACCGAACCGAAGAACGTCCAAGACGTGCAGTAGATCGCAAGCGATAGCGGATAGATCATCATCCGCGCACCGCCGCGCCCGCCGTGCGCGCGGATGCGATCGCCATAGCTCGCAATGACGAACAGCAGCCCGATGTAACCGAGCGCTACGACGATGACGACCCAGCCTTGCAGCATGGTCAGCCGAAACCCTTCAAATCCTTGGTGCGCCTATCTCTTTGGTCGCGCTAGGTCACCATAGTTGACGTTGCCTTGTCCATCCGGATCGGCGCCTTGGTTACCGGCCTCGCTCCGCTGCATCGCATTTGGGCCATGAATCGCGGTAGGCTTCTGCTGGTGCGGACCCTGTTCTGTGCTTCGCGCCTGTGAGGGAGGGTGACGATGCTCGAGGAATTCAAGAAATTCGCCATGCGCGGCAATGTCGTCGATCTCGCGGTCGGCGTGATCATCGGCGCGGCGTTCGGCGCGATCGTCGCGTCGTTGGTCGCCGACGTCATCATGCCGATCATCGGCGCGGTGACCGGTGGGCTCGACTTTTCCAACTATTTCATACCCTTGTCGAAGTCGGTCACGGCCTCCTCGCTGGCCGAAGCCAAGAAGCAGGGCGCCGTGCTCGCCTGGGGTAGCTTTGTCACCATCGTGATCAACTTTCTGATCATCGCCTGGGTGCTGTTCATGGTGATCCGGGGTCTCAACAGGCTGATCAAGAAGGAGTCCGATCAGCCGGCCAAGCCCGCCGAGACGCCGCGTCAGGAGGTGCTGCTGCAGGAGATCCGCGACATTCTGGCGAAGAAGTCGGCGTGACGTCACAAAAACTGATCGCTCGCGAGCGCGTCTTTGATGAGACGCGCGCGCGTTTCGGCGGTATGGGTGCGGGTCAATCAAGCCGCGCATCCGGAGATCTTGCATGAACGAAACGGCGCTCAAGCCGCAGATATCGCTCACCGAGGCCCTGCGCCGCGAGGCGAGAGCCGCGCCCGAGAGCGGCATCGTCGAGGCGATGAATTACGGACGCGACCGCGAGGGAATGATCCCACTGTGGGCCGGCGAGGGCGACCTGCCGACGCCGGCCTTCATCAGCGAGGCGGCGACACGTTCGCTTGCGGCCGGGGAGACATTCTACACGTGGCAGCGCGGGATACCGCCGCTGCGCGAGGCGCTCGCGCGCTATCATTCAACGCTTTATGGCCGGCCGTTCTCGCCGGATGAATTCTACGTAACCGGCTCCGGCATGCAGGCGATCCAGATCGTGCTCGCCATGGTGGCGGGGGCCGGCGACGAAGTGGTGATCCCGACGCCGACCTGGCCGAATGCCGCGGCCGCCACCGGCATCATGGGGGCGCGTCCGGTCGAGGTGGCAATGACCTTCGGCAATGACGGCTGGTCGCTCGACTTCGATCGTCTTGCGGCAGCCGTGACGCCGAAAACACGGGCGCTGTTTCTCGTTTCGCCCTCCAACCCGACCGGGTGGACCGCGTCGCACGAGGACTTGCGTGCGCTGCTCGCGCTTGCGCGCCGTCATGGTCTTTGGATCATCGCGGACGAGACCTATGCGCGCTTCTGGTATGGCGAAGGCCCGCGCGCACCGTCTTTTTTCGACGTCATGGAAGACGAGGATCGCGTGCTGTTCGTCAACACGTTCTCCAAGAACTGGGCGATGACCGGCTGGCGCATCGGCTGGATCGCGGCGCATCCCAAGCTCGGCCAGGTGATCGAGAACCTGATCCAGTATTCGACCTCGGGCGTCGCGCAGTTCATGCAGCGTGCCGCCGTCACGGCGATCGAGCGCGGCGAGAGTTTCGTCGCGCACCTGATCGAGCGCGCGCGGCGCGGGCGGGACATCTCCTGCGACGTGCTGGCCGCGACCGGACGCGTGCGTTTTGCGCGGCCCGAGGGCGCGTTCTATCTGTTTTTCAATGTGGACGGCGAAACCGATACGCGCCGCCTCGTGATGCGACTGATCGACGAGGCCAATGTCGGGATGGCGCCGGGAACCGCATTTGGCGCAGGCGGGGAGCAGTTCCTCCGGTTGTGCTTTGCACGCAATCCGGAACAGCTTGAGAGTGCGGTGCGGCAGGTGGCGAGCGTCTTGTCGCAACGCAACTAACGATGGTTCCCTACTACCACTCGGCGCAGCGCATTGTGGGATGCGGATGGTTGTCATTGCAATCGCTGAGCGCGCAACGCAATTTGGCATTGGCGGTAAGGCCGATTCGCATTTGAATGGCCTGTACGGAATTGGTGGCTCGGGTAGAGTCGTTGACTGCGGAAGTGTGCGCTGGTGGCGTAGATGGGCCGACGCCCGCGGCAGGCGCATTGGAGCGAGGCAACTTATCAATGTCCATGAGCAATCCAGCCAGCAAGGAAATCTTCATTGTCGACGATGATCCCTTGGTGCTGAATGCCCTTTCCATCGTGCTGTCGCGCGAGGGGTACGAGGTGACCGGCTTCGGCGAGGGCGCATCGTTTCTCGCCGCCGCCAAGGCGAGGACGCCGACCTGTATCATCCTCGACGTACAGATGCCCGGCCAATCCGGCCTGGATATCCTGCGGGAACTGAACGCGCAGCAATATGCTGCCCCGATCTTCATCATCTCGGGTGTGGGCGATATTCCGATGGCGGTGGAGGCGATCAAGAACGGCGCGCTTGATTTCATCCAAAAGCCGTTCGATGCCAGTACCGTGGTGACGCGGGTGCGCGAAGCCGTCGAAGCCTGGGCGCGGCGCGCCCAGCGCGGGGAGGGCATATCGAAGAC
>JBBWZU010000842.1:0-3792 GCA_039649225.1 Hyphomicrobiales bacterium
CTGCCCGATCCGTCGCTGGTCGACGACGTCGTGCTCGGCTGCGTCGATCCGGTCGGCGAGGCGGGCGGCGATATCGCGCGTGCAGCGGCGCTGACCGCCGGCTACGGCAACTCGGTCGCCGGCGTTCAGATCAACCGCTTCTGCGCCTCGGGGCTCGATGCGATCAATTTTGCTTCGGCCCAGGTGATGGCCGGTCAGCACGACCTGACCATCGGTGGCGGCGTTGAATCGATGAGCCGCGTCGGCATCGGCGCCTCGGGCGGCGCGTGGCCGATGGACCCGGCGATCGCGATCCCGACCTACTTCCTGCCGCAGGGCGTCTCCGCCGACTTGATCGCAACGAAATACGGCTTCTCGCGCGACGACGTCGATGCCTATGCGGTCGAGAGCCAGAAGCGCTCGAAGGCCTCGTGGGATGCCGGCAACTTCAAGAACTCGGTCGTGCCGGTCAAGGACATCAACGGCATCACGATTCTCGGCAAAGACGAGCACATGCGTCCGACGACGACCATGCAGACGCTCGGCCAGCTGCAGCCGTCCTTCGTGCAGATGGGCGAGATGTATGGCTTCGACGCAGTCGCCGTGCAGGCTTATCCGGACGTCGAGTACGTCAAGCATGTGCATCACGCCGGTAATTCGTCCGGCATCGTCGACGGCGCCGCCGCCGTGCTGATCGGCAACAAGGAGGCGGGCGCGAAGATCAACAAGAAGCCGCGCGCGCGCATCAAGGCGTTCGCCAATATCGGCTCCGAGCCCGCGATCATGCTCACCGGCCCGCTCGACGTCACCGAGAAGGTGCTCAAGAAGGCCGGCATGACGATCGCCGACATCGACTTGTTCGAATTGAACGAGGCCTTCGCCTCGGTCGTGCTGCGCTACATGCAGGGCTTCAACATTCCGCACGACCGGATCAACGTCGCGGGCGGCGCGATCGCCATGGGCCATCCGCTCGGTGCGACCGGCGCGATGATCTTCGGCACGGTGCTGGACGAGCTGGAGCGGCGCAATCTCAATACCGCGCTGATCACGCTCTGCATCGGCGCCGGGATGGGAACGGCGACGATCATCGAGCGGGTGTGATCGCCAGATGCCCAAGATCGATATCAGCGCATTGCAAACGCGCGTCGGCTCGCCAAACTATCCAGCACAGCTTCGGCATGTCTGCGCCGGGCGGCACAAGATGGCGCTCGGCGATGCGGCGGATCTCACGCAGTTCGGCGTGAATCTGACGAAGCTCGAGCCCGGCGCCGCGACTGCGCTGCGTCATTGGCACGAGCAGGAGGACGAGTTCGTCTATGTCCTGCAAGGCGAGTGCGTGCTGATCGAGAGCGACGGCGAGACAGTGTTGAAGGCGGGCGATTGCGCCGGCTGGAAGGCCAACGTTTCGAACGGGCACTGCATCGTGAACAAGTCGAAGACCGACGTGCTGCTGCTTGAAGTCGGAACGCGCGCGAAAGCTGAGCGGGCGCACTATCCGGACGATGATCTGAAATACGAGCGCGACGATGGCGTCGTGCGCGTGCTGCACAAATCCGGCGAGCCGTATTGAGCGGCCGCATCCAAGGAGACATTCCATGACGCAGAATTTCAAGCTCGACGTCGATGGCGACGGCATCGCGCTCGTGACCTGGGACATGCCTGACAAATCGATGAACGTCATCGATGTTTCGGTGATGGAAGAGCTCGAGACGATCGTCGAGAAGGTCACGTCCGACGCCGCGATCAAAGGCGCGGTGATCACCTCCGGCAAGGATACGTTCGGCGGCGGCGCCGATCTCACGATGCTGGAGAAGCAGCGCGACGACTACGAGACCACGTTCAAGGCAAAGGGCGAAGAAGCCGCGAACGCCATGGTGTTCGCCATGAGCCGCAGGCTCTCGCAGGTCTTCCGCAAGCTGGAGACCTCCGGCAAGCCATGGGTTGCGGCGCTCAATGGCACCGCGATGGGCGGCTGCTTTGAACTCGCGCTCGCCTGTCATCACCGTATCGCCGCCGACAATCCGAAGACGCGGCTCGGCCTGCCTGAGATCAAGGTCGGGCTGTTTCCCGGCGCCGGCGGTACGCAGCGTATCCCGCGCATGATGGCGACTGCCGACGCGCTGCAATTCCTGCTCAAGGGCGACCAGCTTCGCCTCGATCGCGCCAAGACGATGAAGCTCGTCGATGCCATCGTGCCGGCGGCGGATCTCATCAGTGCCGCCAAGACCTGGATCAAGACCTCGCCGAAATCCAAGCAGCCGTGGGATGTCGATGGCTTCAAGCTGCCCGGCGGCCCGGTATGGTCGAAGATGGGCATGATGACCTTCCCGGCCGCGAACGCGCTCTACCGCAAGGAGACACAGGACAATTACCCGGCCGCGCGCGCCATCATGGCTTGCGTGTTCGAAGGGCTGCAGATGCCATTCGATACCGCGCTGCGCATCGAGTCGCGCTACTTCGCCAAGGTGGTGCGCTCGCCCGAGGCGGCCGCGATGATCCGCTCGCTGTTCGTCTCGATGCAGGAACTGAACAAGGGCGCGCGGCGCCCGGCTGGCGCTGCGCCTTCGACCTTGAAGAAGATCGGAGTGCTCGGCGCCGGCCTGATGGGGGCGGGCATCGCCTATGTTTCGGCTCAAGCCGGTCTCGACGTGGTGCTGATCGACCGCGACCAGGAAGCCGCCGACAAGGGCAAGGCGCACGCGCAAAAGCTGCTCGCCGAGGCTGTGAAAAGGAACCGCACCACGCAGGCTGCGGCCGACGCGGTGCTCGCGCACATCACCCCGACGCCCGACTATAACGCGCTCAAGGGCGTCGACATGATCATCGAAGCCGTGTTCGAGGACCGCAAGGTGAAAGCCGAGGCGACTGCGAAAGCGCAGGCCGTGGTCGGCGACAAGGTCGTGTTCGGCTCGAACACCTCGACATTGCCGATCACTTCGTTGGCCGAGCAGTCAAAGGACGCGACAAACTTCATCGGCGTGCATTTCTTCTCGCCGGTCGACAAGATGCTGCTGGTCGAGATCATCATGGGCGAGAAGACCGCCGATCCGGCGCTCGCGGTTGCGCTCGATTACGTGCGCGCGATCCGCAAGACGCCGATCGTGGTGAACGACAGCAGAGGCTTCTACACCTCGCGCGTAGTCGGCACTTACATTCGCGAGGGCCACCTGATGCTGACCGAAGGCGTGCCGGCCGCGATGATCGAGAATGTCGGCAAGCAGTCCGGCATGCCGGTCGGGCCGCTCGCGCTCAATGACGAGGTCGCGGTCGATCTCGCCTGGAAGATCCTGAAAGCGACCGAGGCCGATGGCGGCGCGGCCGATCCCAAGCAGAAGACACTGCTCGACGAGATGGTGGAAAAGCGCGGCCGTTATGGGCGCAAGAACGGCAAGGGCTTCTACGATTATCCGGCCTCCGGCCCGAAGCGGCTGTGGCCCGGCCTTGCCGAGTTGCAGCCGACAAAGCTCGATCCCGACACGATCGACGTGACGGAGTTGAAGCATCGCCTGCTCGCGATCCAGGCGCTGGAGACTGCCCGCTGTTTTGAGGAAAACGTGCTGACCGACGTGCGTGAAGCGGATGTCGGCTCGATCCTCGGCTTCGGTTACGCGCCCTATTCGGGTGGCACGCTCTCCTACATCGACATGATGGGTACGAAGAAATTCGTCGCGCTATGCGAGAAGCTTAGCGCCAAATACGGCGAGCGCTTCAAGCCGAACAAGCAACTGGTCGAGATGGCGGCCAAGGGCGAGAGCTTTTATTCGCGCTTCGCCCCGAAGCGGCAGAAGGCTGCGGCGTAGCGGAGTGCGCGGC
>JBBWZU010000002.1:0-4244 GCA_039649225.1 Hyphomicrobiales bacterium
ACGCGCCCATCGCCGCGCCTGAAGGTTACCGTGCTCCCAATGACAACAGTGTCGGTTGACGTAGGATTGGCGATAACCTGAGCCGTCCGAACTCTCGCGGCAAAATAGCGCATATCACGCAATGGGATTGCCATTTGCCGCCGTCGTTCATTGACGTCCTCGGTCTTCTGCGCCGTTTCGCAAGCCTCGCGGGCCTGGTGGAGTTGCAATTCCAGAGCCTTCAATCCCGCTTGCGTAACAAGGTTTGGATGGGGTGAAACCGGGCGGTCGGGCAGCAAAATCTCCGACGCGGTTTCGGCACTATCTTCCTTGGTGAAGGCAACGCTCAACTCGGATTCCTTTCAGGCCAGATATGGCAGACCGCTTCGTCAGCGCCATCCCATCGCCGGCGCCACGTGAGTCAGGATCGCCTCGAGCACGTGTGCATTGTAGGCGACGCCGAGCTGGTTGGGCACGGTCAGCAGCAGTGTGTCGGCCTCGGCGATGGCCTCGTCGTTCTTGAGTTGTTCGATCAGCGCATCCGGCTCGGCGGCGTAGCTGCGGCCGAAGATTGCGCGCGTGTTCGCGTCGATGAATCCGATCTGGTCGTCACCGTCGCCCGCGCCCCCAAAATAAGCGCGGTCGCGATCGTCGACTAGCGCAAAGATGCTGCGGCTGACCGAGACCCGCGGCTCGCGCGCATGGCCTGCCTCCTTCCAGGCGGCGCGGTAGGCGCGGATCTGGGCGGCCTGCTGCACATGGAAGGCTTCGCCGGTTTCGTCGTTCTTGAGTGTCGAGCTCTGCAGGTTCATCCCGAGCTTTGCCGCCCAGATCGCCGTGGCATTCGAGCCGGCACCCCACCAAATCCTGTCGCGCAGGCCATCAGAGTGAGGTTCCAGGCGCAGCAGCCCGGGCGGATTTGGAAACATGGGTTTTGGATTCGGCCGGGCGAAGCCTTCGCCGCGCAAGAGGTCCAGGAACACCTCCGCATGACGCCGTCCCATGTCGGCGTCGGTCTGGCCCTCGGGCGGCTGAAAACCGAAATATCGCCATCCATCGACCACCTGCTCGGGCGATCCTCTGCTGATGCCGAGCTGCAGGCGTCCGCCAGCGATGAGATCGGCGGCACCGGCGTCCTCGGCCATGTAGAGCGGGTTCTCGTAGCGCATGTCGATGACCGCCGTGCCGATCTCGATGCGGCTGGTCTTCGCACCGATGGCCGCCATCAGGGGAAAAGGCGAGGCGAGCTGGCGAGCGAAGTGATGGACCCGGAAATAGGCTCCGTCCGCGCCCAGCTCCTCGGCGGCGACGGCCAGATCGATGGATTGCAGGAGCGTGTCCGCGGCCGAGCGGGTCTGCGATTGCGACGAGGGCGTCCAATGCCCGAAGGAGAGGAATCCGATCTTCTTCATGCGGGCAATCTATTGGTTCCCGTCGCGGTTTGCGATCCATGATGAGCAAGTGGTGGGCCGGCGTGAAGTCCGGCCGCTACCCCAAGCCGGTGAAGCTCGGCCCGCGCATCACCTCGTGATCGGACTCGCGATGGATGATGCACGAGTTTCAAATCGGCGGCACTCGCTCTCGCGGCGCCGTGATGCGCTTCACCGTGCCGGAGAAGGTGAGAACCGGCCGGCCGGCGGACGACAGCGTGCCGCGCATGAACACGATCGAGCGGCCCGCGCGCACCACCTCGCCATGGCCCTCGAGCAGCTCGCCTTCATAGGCCGCATCGATGAACTCGGACGAGAAGGAGAGGGTGACGCCGCGCCCGTCCAGCAGGATCTTGTTGCCGAGCGCGAACAGGCAGTAGTCGGCGAACGCCATCAGGCAGCCGCCATGTACCGCACCTGAGCCGTTGATATGCTTCTTTTCCAGGCGAACGGCGCAGCGGATTTCGCCGTCCTCTTCCTCGCGGTGCCAGAACGGGCCGTTGTTGACCTCGAAGTTGTCGCGCGTCCAGGTCCACCAACCGGCGAACTCGCCCGACGTCGCCTGCACGGCGCCATCATGGCGGGGAACGGCATCTTTCGGCACCGCGCTCACAGAATTCTCCCGACGGCAAAATGCGCTGTTGAAACATCCTCTTAGAGACAGTGGCCGGGGCCGCGCAATGGCGCCGATCAGACGGCGGAATGTGAAAAGTGCCCCTCGTTATTGACTTTTCTTGATGCTTTTCGGACGTGAGCGGATCGCGTTGGACGCTGATTGGCGGACTCCCTCTCCGCCATTGCGTCAAATGTCCAGCCGGCGCTCGTTGGCCGACTTTGCGGCAGGCGCATGCTGCGCCTGATGCCGGGTCAGCCGATTACATCGCGGCGGTGGTCCACGCTACCAGCTCGACAACGGTCTTGCCGAAGGCCTCATTGAGAGCCGCGGCGGTCGCGGCCGCATCCGCCGCGCTCGGGCGCACCGTCGCGTGAAAGACGCGCGCATCGACGATCTTGCTATTGTTGGACAAGATCTTGGCCGCAAATTCGACATCCGCCACCGGCTCGGCAGACGTCAGGAGCTGGAAGCTGCGGATATCGATCAGCAGTTGATAGTCGGCCGTGAGCCCGTCGATCGGACGCGCAACGCTGCGCAAGAGGTTTGCATTCTCGAAGCTCTGGACGACCCTCGCGTAGAAAAGCTTGGGCAGGTTGTCGCTCCATCGCGCATTGGCAAAAGTCGGGCCCTCGGCGCCGCTCGGCCGAACCAGGATCTTCTGCGTGTCGAACATGATGATCGCGGTCGGATCGAGAACGGTGAGCAGTCCGGAAGGCGCTTTGTCGGCCGTCGGAAATTTGCGCGGGGCGGTCAGGTCATAGACGATCGGCGGCACATTCGCGGGACCGCCGCCGGTCATTTTCTCCAGGCCGGCCAAAATCCCGTCGACGCGATCCGCATTGCGCGCGAGCGCCGCGGAGAATGTCTTGAGATTGGCGATCGTGTCGCGCAGCGGCTCGGAATTCTCCGCCAAGACCGAATCGACCCGCCGAAGCGCATCGCGCGCGGCTTGCGTCATGCTCTGGCCCGCCAAGGGATCGGCGGCGAGAACCCGCGTGTCGCCCGCTGACGTCGTCCATTGGGCCGCCGCGCTGCCGCCTTCGAGCGTGATCACCGGAACGCCGGTCAGTCCCTGAAACTCCAGTCCGGCATGCGTGTCCGGGCGCACCGGCGTCGTTGTGGCAACAGCGATCGTCGCGGTGATCTGCCGTGGATTGTCGGGGCTGAGCTGAAGATCCGTCACCTCTCCGACGCGGATGCCGTTGAACAAGACGGCCGCGCCCGGCAGCAATCCCGAGACGGTATTCTCAAAACGGACCTGATAAACCGTTCGCGCGCTCAATCCGCCGGCGTTGTGCATCCAGTACACGAAGCCGAAGACAGCGCCGATGGCGGCAAGAACGAACAGACCGATAAACGCATAGGGCGCGCGAATTTCCATCGGGTCGACCTCAATTCAAGGAATGTGTCAGCGCACGGGCCCGCGCGCCGCGGAAATAGGACTTCACCCAAGGATGGTCGGAGGCCAGCAGGGCTGCGAGCGGCCCGACGGCAACAATCTTTCCGTCGGCGAGAGCCGCGATCCGGTCGCAGACCGCGTTGAGGCTATGCAGATCATGGGTCACCATGAACACCGTCAAGCCGAGCGTTCGCTGCAAGGTCTTGATCAGCAGGTCAAAGTCGCCCGCCGCGATCGGATCGAGCCCCGAGGTCGGCTCGTCGAGGAACACGATCTCCGGATCGAGGGCGAGCGCGCGCGCAAGCGCGACGCGCTTGGTCATTCCCCCCGACAGCTCGGCGGGAAACTTGTCGCCGTCGTCGGCGGTCAGGCCGACCATTTCGAGCTTGGCGGTGGCAAGTTCGTCAAGCAGCCGGTCCGAGAGATGCAGGTTCTCGCGCATCGGAAATTGCACGTTCTGGCGTGCCGTCAGCGATGAGAACAGCGCGCCTTGCTGGAACAGGATGCCCCAGCGCCGTCCAACTCCGCGCGCGTCTTGCGGATTGACTTCGTTCTGGTCGACGCCGAGCACCTCGATGCTGCCGGCCCGCTTGGGCAACAGGCCGATGATGGTGCGCAGCAGGACCGATTTGCCGCCGCCCGACGCGCCGACGAGCCCCAGGATCTCGCCGCGCTGCACGTCGAGGGACAGATGGTCGAGCACGACCTGGTCGCCGAATCCGACCACAAGATCGCGCACCCGGATCGCCATCGGCTGGCTCGAGGAATCCATCCGTCACATTCCGATCGAAGCAAAGAAAATGGCGAACACGCCGTCGAG
>JBBWZU010000010.1:0-4591 GCA_039649225.1 Hyphomicrobiales bacterium
TTGCGCGGCAGCACCATGACGTGGCTCGGTGTCGGTAATGTCGAGGGCGTGCTGTTCCGCGTCGACAGGTATCTGCGCCCGCCACGGGATTCCCTGGTGCTGCGCGGCGGCGTCGTCGGATATCAGATCCCGCCCTTGCGCACGGCCGAACGCACGGTCGAAGCCGGCGACGTGCTGGTTTTCGCCACCGATGGCGTCCGGGCGGATTTCAGCGCCTATTCGCCGCTCGGCCGCGACGTCCAGGACACCGCGGACGCCATGCTTGCGCGTTACGGCAAGGAGACCGACGACGCTCTGGTTCTGGTCACCCGTTATACGGGACCATTGTCATGAACGCCGCGGCGCATGATCTGCCGGGGCGTTACTCCGAGGCGCTGGCCCGCTATCTGGCGAGCGCCGATGAGGTCGTGCTCAATCAGGCCTATGAGTTGGGGCGCAAAGCGCTCGGCGATGGCCTCGGCGTGCTCGACATCGCGATGTTGCATCACGGCGCGCTCGATGCGGCGATCGTGAACGGATCCGCCGCCGCCCGCACGGCCGAGATCGCCAAGGCAGCCGAGTTCCTGGCCGAGACCCTGTCACCGTTCGAAATGTCGTTGCGCGGTTATCGCGAGACCAACGCGCGGCTGATCGTCATGAACGAGACGCTGCGCGAGGCCAAGGGCGCGGCCGAAGCCGCCAAGGAGGAGCTGGAGGCATTCAGCTATTCGGTCGCGCATGACTTGCGCGCGCCGTTGCGCGGTGTCGACGGCTTCAGCCAGGCGCTGCTGGAGGACTACGCCGATAAACTGGACGGTGAGGGGCGTCAGTATCTTAACTATCTGCGCGAATCCGCGCAGCGCATGGGTCGCCTGATCGACGATCTTCTGGCACTCTCGCGCGTGACGCGCGCCGAACTTGTTCGCGAGCCGATCGATCTGGCCGAGCTTGCGCGCAGCGTCATGGCGCAGCTGCAGCGGACGGAGCCCGAGCGGCGGGTGGAGATGGCAATCGACGTTGAAATCGCCGTGGAGGGCGACGCGCGCCTGTTGCGGATCGCGCTGGAAAACCTGCTCGGCAACGCCTGGAAGTTCACCGCCAGGCGCGCCGCGCCGCGCATCGAGGTCGGCGTGACGTCCGAGAACGGGAACAGAGCGTATTTTGTCCGCGACAATGGCGCCGGGTTCGACATGGCCTATGCGTCCAAGCTGTTCGGCGTCTTCCAGCGCCTGCATTCGACGGCCGAGTTCGAGGGGACCGGCATCGGCCTTGCGACCGTCCAGCGCATCATCAGCCGCCATGGGGGGCGGATCTGGGCGGCCGGCGCGGTCGATCGCGGCGCCACGTTCTTCTTTACGCTCAACAATGAGGCCTCGCTACCATGAGCGAAAAGATCATCCTGCTGGATTGGCTGATCATCAATGAGCCGCCGCCGGCAACGCAGCTCCAACGAGGTTGAATGTGTCCAAACCTTTGCGCACGCTGATTGTCGAGGACAGCGAGCAGGATGCGACCCTGCTGATCCGCGAATTGCGCCGCGGCGGCTACGATCTTTCCTTCGAGCGGGTGGAAACGCCGGACGCCATGCATGCCGCGCTCGATCGGCGGAGCTGGGATATCGTCCTGTCCGACTACTCGATGCCGCGGTTCAGCGGGCCTGCCGCGTTGGCGCTGGTGCGCGGACGCAATCTCGACCTGCCTTTCATCATCATCTCAGGCACCGTCGGCGAAGAGACCGCGGTGGCATCGTTGCGCGCCGGAGCGCATGACTTCCTCGTCAAGGGATCGCTGGCCCGGCTGTTGCCGGCGATCGATCGCGAAATGCGCGAAGCGGCCGTGCGCGCCGAGAGAAAGAAGATTCAGGAGCAACTGCTGATCTCGGAGCGCATGGCCTCGGTCGGCCTGCTCGCTGCAGGCGTTGCCCACGAGATCAACAATCCGCTCGCGATCCTGGTCAGCAATCTCGAGCTTGCCTCACAACAACTCGGCGAGCTTGCGTCGGACGGCCCGGCAGCCGACCAGCTCGAAACGCAGCTGCGCGATGCCCAGGAAGCGGCCGAACGCGTCCGTCTCATTGTGCGCGACCTGAAGGTCTTTTCGAAATCGCGCGATGCCGAGAGCCGGGGACCGGTCGACATTCGAAGCGTGCTGGAGTCGGCAATCCGCATGGCCTCCAACGAAATCCGGCATCGTGCGCGCCTGACCCGCGACTATGCCGATGTGCCGCCGGTGAGCGGCAACGAATCCCGGCTCGGACAGGTGTTTCTCAACCTCATCGTCAATGCGGCGCACGCGATTCCGGAAGGCCGCGCCGACGCCAACGAAATCAAGATCGTCGTCCGGAACGAATCCGCAAGCCGCGTGGCGATTGAAGTCCACGACAGCGGCGCCGGTATCCCGGCCGATGTGCTGCCGCACGTCTTCGATGCGTTCTTCACCACCAAGGGGCTGACCACCGGCACCGGGTTGGGCCTTGCCATTTGCCGCCGCATCATCGTTGACCACGATGGCGAGATATCGGTCGAAAGCCGGCTCGGGACCGGCACGGTCTTTCGGACGCTCCTGCCTGTGGCCAATCAGGAGGTCGCCGAGACCGGCGGGGCGCCGCCCGAAATCGTCGCGGGGCGCCGCGGGCGCATCCTTGCGGTCGACGATGAGCCGATGCTGTGTGTCGTCATCGAGCGGCTGTTGAGCGCTGAGCACGAGGTGACGACGTGTTCCAGCGCCAAGGAGGCGCTGCGCAAGATCCGCAATGGTGAGCGGTTCGATCTCATTTTGTGCGACCTCATGATGCCGGAAATGACCGGCATGGACCTGCACGCGGCGTTGCTGCAGTCGGCGCCGGACCAGGCGGGAAAACTTATTTTCATGACCGGCGGCGCCTTCACCGAGAATGCACAGGCCTTTCTCGCCGAGGCGCCGAATGAGTCGATTGAAAAACCCTTCAAGGGCGCCAAGCTGCGCGAGGTGGTTCGCGGCTTTCTGCGGTGATACGTCATCGCGGCAGGCACACGCGTCAACTCCAATGCTGGCGTCCAGAAAATGATGGACGTCATGGTCCCGTTCCAGGAGCTGTATGGCCGGCTCGACTACTGAATGCGTCTCATTCAACCACTGTCCATTCTGATTTCGCGCCAGAGCCGTTGCGTCAGCAACAGTGCAAGCAGCCCCTCGCAGCCGGTGATGATGATGGCGTGCTGAGCGCCGACGGCGTCGGCCAGCAGACCGACCTGAAGAAAGCCGATCGGACCCATCCCGATTGAAACCGAAAGCAGCCCAAGGACGCGCCCGCGCATCTCGGGTTTTGCGGAATGAAACGCAAGCGTCGACTGCGTGATGGAGAAACCCGAACCCCCAAGGCCTGCAACGAGCAAGGCGAGACCCGCCAGCGACGCGTCGGGCAGCATGGCAAACGTCGTCAATGCAATGAGATAGGCGAAGACGCTGTAGATGAAAAGCCGCGGATAGTAGGCGGTTCGCCCCAGAAAATAGACCGTCATCACGCCGGCAATCGCTCCGACGCCCTCCATGCTGGCAAGCAGGCCGACCCCGCCTGGTCCAAGGTTCAAGCTGTCCTTCCCGATCACCGGGATCAGGCTCAGGTTGGGCCATGCGAACAGATTGAAGATGAGCGTGATCGCAAAGATGCCGAGCAGTTTCTTGTCGCGTCGCACCAGGCCTACGGCATCGAGAATGTTCCTGAGCAGGAAGCCCCCGGCATCCAGTGGGAGAGGATTGCGGTAGCGAATGCCGGCGGCGGCCAGAATGGCGACGAGATACAGGACCGCGCCGAGCGCAAAGCAGCCGTTGATGCCCCAGGTGGCAAGCACCGCGCCACCGATCGCCGGCCCCGCCATGCGGCTGGCATTGTTGGAGCCGACATCGAAGACCATGGCGTGCGCCATGCGATCCGCGCCGACAACGCGCCCGATCATCAGACGGCGCAGCGGAATGTCCGTGGACCAGATCGTTCCACCGATGAAGGTCGCGGCCGCGAGATGCCAGACGGAGAGGTGATCCGTATAGGCGAGCAGGGCGATCGTGACGGACGTCGCCAGCAACGCCAGCGTATTGAGCAAGAGAACAGTGCGGCCCTCCAGCCGGTCCGCCGCCGCGCCGACGAATGCTCCAAACAGAGCCATGGGAAGGACCCGCAGCATCGTCAACGTCGTGACCAGGAAGGCGGAGCCGGTCTTTTGATAAACGTAGACGCCGATCGCGAGCATCTCGATCCAGCGCACGCTGAACTGAACCGTGCCGATCAGCCACAGGCGCCAGAAGTCGGCCTCGGACGGCCAGCGGCGCGGCGGCGTCGCCTTGCGAGGTTCCAGCTCACGCGCTCCGGCGGCGTTCGAAGAAACCTGCGTCACGGCAACGATTCGACCGGGCCGGTATTGATACAGCCGGCCGGCATGCATCTCGCGGTCATATCGCGGGGAAAGCCGAGCACGTGCCCCATTTTTTCCTGCTTGGTTCGCAGATATTGAACGTTGTCGCGGGTCGGTTCGGTGATCAGCGGCACGCGTTCGCTGATTGTCAATCCGAACTCGGCGATGCCGTCATACTTGGCCGGATTGTTGGTCATCAGCCGCATGCTGGTCATGCCGAGGTC
>JBBWZU010000012.1:0-7255 GCA_039649225.1 Hyphomicrobiales bacterium
CGCGGCGTTCACCGTCGGATCAAGCTCGATCAGCACGTCGCCAACCTTGACCGCCTGCCCGTCCTGCACCCGAATGGAGCGCACCACGCCGCTCTCGAACGGCTGGATGACCTTGGTGCGGCCGCTCGGCACGATCTTTCCGCTCGCCGAGGCGACGATGTCGATCGTGCCCCAGGCCGACCAGGCGAGCGCCGCGCAGAACAGCAGGATGATGGTGGCGGCGATCGCACGGCGGCGCGGCGACGGCGGCGTTTCCATGATCTCGAGCGCGGCCGGCAGGAACGCCAGTTCCTCGGGACGCCGCTCCGGCGCGCGCCGAAACGGAATGACGCTCGGCTTGCGCTCTGCGGACATGATGCGTTCAGCCGACTTCATGGAGACCTGCCTGCAACCGATGCAGCGACGCATAGCGGCCGCCTGTCTTGATCAGCGCGTCATGCGTGCCATCCTCGATTAGGCGCCCGCGATCGAGCGTGACGATGCGATTGCTCGCCCGCACGGTCGAGAGCCGGTGCGCGATGATCAGGACCGTGCGGCCACGCGCGATCTCGCGCATGTTTTCCTGAATGATGCGCTCGCTTTCATAGTCGAGCGCGCTGGTCGCCTCGTCGAAGATCAGGATGCGGGGGTCCATCACCAGCGCGCGCGCAATGGCGATGCGCTGACGCTGGCCACCGGAAAGGCTGGAGCCGCGCTCGCCGACGATCGTGTCGTAGCCCTCGGTCAGCTCGAGGATGAAGTCATGCGCG
Organism: Hyphomicrobiales bacterium; assembly: GCA_039649225.1. GTDB lineage: Bacteria > Pseudomonadota > Alphaproteobacteria > Rhizobiales > Xanthobacteraceae > PALSA-894. The sequence goes on from JBBWZU010000012.1 coordinate 750, forward strand.
CCCGCAAGCCGTGCCGCCGCGATCACGCGCTCGATCGGCATCGCCGGATCGGCCAGCGCGATGTTGTCGCGCACGGAGCGATTGAACAGCATGCTATCCTGCAGCACTACGCCAATCTGGCGGCGCAGCCAGGCCGGGTCGGCCATCGCGAGATCCATGCCGTCCACCAGAACGCGGCCGCTTTCCGGCACATAGAGGCGCTGGACCAGCTTGGCGAACGTACTTTTGCCCGAGCCCGAAGGTCCGACGATGCCAACCGTCTGCCCGGCCGGCACATCGAAGCTGACGTCGTGCAGGACTTCCGGTCCATCGACGCGATAACGGAAGGTGACGTGGTCGAACGTGATGCCGCCGCGGATCGCAGGCAGCCTGGTGCGCGCCGTCGCGTAGGTCGGCTCGGCCGTGGTGTTGAGAATGTCGCCCAGCCGCGCGACCGACAGGCGGGCCTGATGGAAGTCCTGCCAGATCTGCGCAAGGCGCAGCACCGGCGCGCTCACCCGACCGGCCAGGATGTTGAAGGCCACAAGCTCGCCAACCGACAGGCCGCCCTCGATGACCAGCCTGGCGCCGAAATAGAGGATGCCGGCAGTGGCAATCTTGCTGACAAGCTGCACCGCCTGGCTCGCCGTATTGCCGAGGCTGAGGACCTTGAAGCTGGCGGACACATAGCCGGCAAGCTGCTCCTCCCAGCGCCGCTGCATTTGCGGTTCGACCGCCATCGCTTTGAGCGTTTCGATTGCGGTCACGCTCTCGACCAGAAAGGCCTGGTTCTCGGCGCCGCGACGGAATTTCTCGTCGAGCCGCCGCCGGAACAGCGGCGTCGCTCCCATCGAGATTGCGATGTAGAACGGAAACGATCCGAGCACGATCCAGGTCAGCAGCGGCGAATAGAAGAACATCACCGCCAGGAACACGAAGGTGAAAAGCAGATCGATGATCAGCGTCAGGGCCGAGCTGGTGAGAAAGTTTCGGATGTTCTCCAGTTCCCGCACCCGCGCGACCGAATCGCCGACGCGCCGCGCCTGGAAGTAGGCCAGCGGCAGAGCCAGCAGGTGGTGAAACAGGCGCGCCCCGAGCTCGACGTCGATGCGGTTGGTGGTGTGAGCGAACACATAGGTCCGCAGAATTCCCAGAACGGTCTCGAACACCGATATCGCCAGCAGACCAACCATCAGCACATCGAGCGTGCTCAACGAGCGGTGCACCAGCACCTTGTCGATGACGACCTGGAAGAAGAGCGGCGAGACCAGCGCAAAGAGCTGCAGGAAGAACGACGCGATCAGCACCTCGCCGAGGAGACGGCGATATTTGTGGATCGCCGCGGCGAACCATCCGATGCCGAATCGGCGGGTGATATCCGACAATCCGGCGCGGCGCGTCATCATGATCAGGGTGCCGTCCCAGATCGCGAGAAACTCCGATCGCGGCATCAATGCGGGCCGCGACGTCGGCGGCGATTGAACCAGCACCTTGTCCTCGCCGACCTTGGCGAGCACCATGAAGCCACCGTCCTGCAGCGCGGCGATCGCCGGCAAAGGCGTTCGGGCGAGCCGTGACCATTTTGTCCGATGGGTGCGCGCCTTGAGCCCGAGCTCCTTGGCGCACCGGAGAATCTCCGGTGCGCCAATATTGTCGGTTCCAAGGCGGTGCCTGATCTGATCGCGATCGGCGGCAACGCCCTGGAAATGCAGCAACGTGACGAGGGCGTCGAGCCCCGGATCGGCTGATCGTGCGCTGTCTGCTGCGGTGCTCACGTCATGTTCTCCGGGGCTAGTGCATGTTCCGACGAGATAGAATCGCTCCCTATCTCCGCTCGTCCCCGCGAAAGCGGGGACCCAGGGTCGCGAACTCCAGCGTTTGTTGCCCTGGATTCCCGCTTGCGCGGGAATGAGCGGAACATGCTGCAGGTCGCGTCACGCGTGCGGCTGTGCGAGCAGCGGCGGCTGGCTGGACGGCAGCTCGGCAATCGGCGTCGCGCCGTGGCCGTCGCCGGCCGTGACAAAGGTTGACGCCATGAACTGGCCCAGCAGAGCCGCATGCGGCGCTTGCACGGTGCCTTGGATCAAGATGTCGCCAATGCCGCCGTCGAGGATGTCCTGTCCTCCGCCGCCGATCAGCACGTCGTCGCCGTTCCCGCCGGCAAGCACGTCGTTGCCGCGGCTGCCGATCAGAATGTCGTCACCGTCGCCGCCATTGGCGGTGAGCAGCATGCCGGTCAGCCCAGAGGCCTCGACCACATCGTCACCGCCGAGTCCGTTGATGACGATGCGGTCATTGGCGTCGAAGTTCGCGATCGTCACCGTGGTGGCGAGACCCGATACCGTCACCACGCCGTTGACGTTATTGATCGTGATCACGTCATCGCCGCTGGTCGCGTTGATGACGATCGTGTCCGCTGAACCGTCGGGTGCGCCGTTCAATCCGAGGTCGATGTTGACCTTGCTGACGTCGGTCTTGGACAGATCGCCAACCGTGACCGTGTCGGCGCCGCCGAATGTCTTGAGATCGATCGTCTCGACATCGTTCATGTCCATGACGATATTGGCGACGTCGCGGGTGAACCTCACACGGCCGCCATTGGCCGAGATGTCGAACTTCTCGTTGATGTTGGCGCCGTTGAACAGGAGCGTGTCGATGCCGCCCTGCCCTTCGATCGTGTCGCTGCCATCGCCCGGGTTCCAGACGAAAGTGTCGTTGCCGGCGCCGAGCAAGGCCGTGTCGTTCCCGACCCCGCCATTGACGAAGTCGTTGCCGGCGCTGCCGATGATGACGTCATTGCCGGCGCCACCATTGAGCGTGAGATGGACCGCACCGGCGCTGAGCTTGGACGCATCGATCGTGTCGTTGCCGGCGAGCCCGTTGACGGTGAGCGAGTCGAGGCCCTCCGCGCCGCCGATCGTCACTTGCGCGGCGAGCCCGTTGACGCTGATCGACGCGCCGCTGCCGGCTACGCTGATGCGATCGTCGCCGGCGGTGCCGTTGACGCTCACGACGTCCGCCGCGCCGTCGCCCAGGCCGCTTCCCGGCGTCGCCGACAGGTCGAGCGCGACCTGCGTCGTGCCGGTTCCGGTGAGATCGTTGGCCGTGATGGTGTCGGCGCCGCCTAGGGCGTTGAACCGGATATGCTCGACGCTGTTGAGGTCCATGGTGACGGTGGCGACGTCGCGGAACAATCTCGCCCGAGAGCCATTGGCCGAGATGTCGATGTTCTCGTTGACGTTCGCACCATTGAACAGGAGCGTATCGGTCCCGGCCTGACCTTCGACAGTATCGCTGCCGTCACCCGGGTTCCAGACGAAGGTGTCGTTGCCGTTGCCCAGCAGCGCCACGTCGTTGCCGCGACCCCCGACCACAAAGTCATTGCCGTCGCCGCCGATCAGCGTGTCGGCGCCCGCGCTGCCGGTGATGGTGTCATTGCCGGCACCGCCGTCGATGGTGAGGCCGATCACTCCCGCCGGCAGGGCCGCGGCGTTGATCGTGTCGTTGCCGTTGCCGGCGCTGACCGTCAGCCGATCATTGGCGCCTTCGGCGTTGTCGATGTTCACCTGCGCGGCAAGCCCCGTGACCGTAACCGATGTGCCGGCGCCGAACACGTTGATCGTGTCGTTGCCGGCGGTGCCGGTCACGGCGATTGTATCGGCCGCGCCATCACCGGTTGCGGCGGAGCTGCCAAGATTGATCGCAACCTGTGTCACGCCGGTGCCGGTGAGGTCGCCGACCGTGACAACGTCGGCGCCGCCCAGCGCGTTGAACTGGATGTGCTCGACGCCGTTGAGATCCATCGCGATGTTGGCAACGTCGCGCGTGAACGTCACGCGGCCGTGGTTTGCCGTGATGTTGATGTTCTCGTTGACGTTGGCGCCGTTGAACAGCAGCGTATCAGTGCCGGCGCCACCCTCGACGATGTCGCTGCCGTCGCCGGGATTCCAGACGAAGGTGTCGTTGCCGGTACCGAGGTCGGCCGTGTCGCTGCCGCGCCCGCCAATGATGACGTCGTTGCCGTCGCCGCCGATCAGCGTGTCATTGCCGTCGCCGCCGGTGATCGTGTCGTTGCCGGTGCCGCCGTCGAGCGTGAGGTGAATGAGGTTGGCCAGCCCATTGCTGGCCGTGATGACGTCATCGCCGCCATTGGCGCGCAGCACCAGGTTCTCGGTCGTGCCGATGTCGAGGCTGAACGGAGCCGGGGTGGTGCGGTCGAAGCGCACGCGCGTGCCATTGGGGGTGATCGTGAACGTCTCGGCGCCGTTGCCGCCATTGACCTCGGCAGTGTCGTTGCCGTCACCACCCTCCATGAGGTCGGTGCCCTCGCCTGGATTCCAGATCATGCGATCGTTGCCGGCCTCGCCGAACATCTGGTCGTCGCCGGTGCCGCCGGTCAGCGTGTCGTTGCCGGCTCCGCCGAACAGGAGGTCGTTGCCGCCCTTGCCGAGAAGAATGTCGTCACCGGCCTGGCCGAACAGGAGGTCGTTGCCGGAGCCGCCGGTGATGGTGTCGTTGCCGGAGCCGCCGAACAGCTCAGCAGCAGGCAGCGCGCCGTTGCTCTCGTCGAGCCTGATGATGTCGTTGCCGGCTTGGCCGAACACCTGGATCAAGGCGGTATTGGCGACCGTCGCGGAGCCGCCCGCGACGGGGACCGCGCCGCCGTTCACAAGAATTTGTCCCGCGGCATTGCGGCTGGTCACGATCGTGTCATTGGTGCTGTCGCCGAACTCCGACAACACGCCAGTGCTGGGGGAAAACGTAGCCTTGATCGCCATTTCCTGCTCCTAACGAAGATTTTGCGCGCGGATGCGCGTCGGGGTAAACCGCCAAGATTTCCGGAAACTACGATGGCTGGAGCGAACCATCTTGGGCAGGAGCGCAGACTAATCAGTCGAGAGTGCAATCGCGGCTGATATGGAGCGGACGAAATTGACTTCTTCTTTGGCGACGACGCGGGTTGATATCTGGTCCACCGACGCGGCACGCGCGCACGAGCGCTTTTCGTACTGGCGCGAAGCGGTCTGCCAGGCGGTCTTCAACATCTCGATCGAAGCGCTGCCCGAGCCGTTTTCCGCGCGCATCACATCGCGCAGCTGCGGTCCGCTTCGCTTTTCGATGTCCGAATCCACCGGCTACGAGCTCATCCGCAGCCGCCGGGATATCGCAAGCGCTCCCGCGGACCACTACACGATCTTTTTGCAGCTGCGCGGGCAGACGATTATTGCCCAAGGCGACGAGACGGTTGCGGTCCATGCTGGCGACATCGGGGTTGTCGACGGGCGGCAGCCGTTCCGCGCCGTGTTCTCCGACGCAGCCCGGCGGGCGACTGCCGTGGTGCCCCGCGCGATGATCGAACGGCGCGCGCCCTGGCTGCGCCACTGCCGGCCGCGCAGGCTCGCGGCAAATTCAAAGTTCATCGATCTGACCTGGCATCATATGCTGGAGCTGAGCAACGATCACTTGACGCTGAACGAAAGCGCCACGCGCCTGCTGGCCGACAATCTCTGCAACCTGGTGGCCCTCGCCAGCGCGGCCGACATCGGGCCAAACCGTCTGCAGCCCGAATTGCAGACCGAAGCCCTGCTGGCCTTCTGCCGGCAAAATCTTCACGACGCCGAATTGTCGCCGCAACGCGTGGCGGACTCGCTCGGCATTTCAGTCAGGACCCTACATTCTCGGTTCAAGGCAATCGACCAGACGTTCGGCCGCTGGCTGCTCGACAACCGGCTGGAAGCGTGCCGCACGGCGCTGCGCGATGAAAATCAACAGCCGTTCAAGATATCCGACGTCGCCTATCGTTGGGGATTCAGCGACCTGTCCTATTTCAACAAGATGTTCCGCGCGCGCTTCGATATGACGCCGCGCGAATGGCGCAATGCAAACCCGGTCCGCGCTGCTTCCGATCCAGCCCGAATAGCAGCGCTACGGCGCCGGACGCCGGGGGCCATTTGCGGTTGAGAGCGTCACCGCGGCCGCGCCCGGTTTAGTGAGAAGCCGTGACCATCACGTGCCGCCCCGTCCGGAGTAGCACAGCAGCCGCTCGCAGTCGTCGGCATAGCTGGTGCGGAAATCGTAGTTGATGCAGGCGTGCGGTTTGTTCCAGTCCGGGCTCTTGCCCTTGATGATGAAATGCTCGGGCAAGACCGGACACCACTTGCCGCGCACCTTGACCTCCGGCCCGGTCCTGGTTTCCCGCACCTGGTCGTCATCAAGGATGCCGCAATCTTTGTCATCGCAGCAGTTGCCGGTCTTTCGGCTGGCCCAGTTCTGGTACTCGCTATGGCCGCGCGCGTGGTCGTGCTGCGCGAGCGTCGGATCAGCCAGCACGCAGGAGGCAAGAGCGCAAAGACAGAGAGCAATCCAGAACAGCGCGGTGCGATTGTCCGGATAGTGGGGACTTCGCGATCGACGGCAACACACAGGCAGGCCGCAGGCGAGTTTCGCCGACAGGAAAGCGCAAAGGTTCACGGCAAGTCCGATCGATTTGACTTGAACGACTCATTCCCACCGGCGCGCCAAGGATG
>JBBWZU010000013.1:0-9508 GCA_039649225.1 Hyphomicrobiales bacterium
CTGGTGATGATCTTGAACGCCGCGGTCACGCGCTCGGTCGTCGCCGAGCCGCCGACATCGAGGAAGTTCGCCGGCGCAAGCCCATAGAGCTTGATGATGTCCATGGTGGCCATCGCGAGCCCGGCGCCGTTGACCATGCAGCCGATCTCGCCGTCGAGCGCGATATAATTGAGCTCGTGCTTCGAGGCCTCGATTTCCTTCGCGTCCTCTTCGGTCTCGTCGCGCAGCGCCAGGATGTCGGGATGGCGGAACAGCGCGTTGTCATCGAAGCCGACTTTGGCGTCGAGGCAGATCAGCTTCTTGTCCTTAGTGACGACCAGCGGATTGACCTCGAGCAGCGCCATGTCGGTGTCGACGAAGGCCTTGTAGAGGTTGGTGATCAGCGGGCTCATCTGCTTGGCAAGATCGGCATCGAGGCCAAGCGCCTTGGACAGGCGCCGTACATGATGCGGGCAGATGTTCGCCACCGGATCGACCGTGATGGTGATGATCTTTTCCGGGGTGTCATGCGCGACCTTCTCGATGTCCATGCCGCCTTCGGTCGACACCACGACCGCGACGCGCGAGGATTCGCGGTCGACCAGCATCGACAGATAGAACTCCTTGTCGATCGCCGAGCCTTCCTCGATGTAGAGCCGGTTGACGACCTTGCCCTTCGGGCCGGTCTGGTGCGTGACCAGCGTCGAGCCAAGCAGGCGCTTGGCCTCCTTCTCGACGTCCTCGACCGACTTGACCACCTTGACGCCGCCGGCCTTGCCGCGGCCGCCGGCGTGGATCTGCGCCTTGACGACGTAGACCGGTCCGCCAAGCTGGTTGGCGCCCTTGGTGGCTTCAGCGACGCTCATCGCCGGATAGCCGCGCGGCACCGGAACGCCGAATTTTGCGAGGACCGCTTTTGCCTGGTATTCGTGGATATTCATGCGGTCCCCGGAGCGATGTTAGGCAGGCTTATTTGCCGAGCGTCGGCGCGATCTTGGTGCAGGCATCGACCAGCGTGCGCACGGCCGTCACCGACTTGTCGAACATCTCGCGTTCGGCGCCGTTGAACTCCAGTTCCATCACGCGCTCGACGCCCTTGGCGCCGATCACCACCGGCACGCCGACGTACAAATCCTTCACGCCGTATTCGCCGTTGAGATAGGCGGCGCACGGCAGCACGCGCTTCTTGTCCTTCAGATAGCTCTCCGCCATTGCGACGGCGGACGAGGCGGGCGCATAGAACGCCGAACCCGCCTTGAGCAAGGCTACGATCTCGCCACCGCCCTTGCGGGTGCGTTCCACGATCGCGTCAAGTCGCGCCTGCGTGGTCCAGCCCATCTTGACCAGGTCGGGAAGCGGCACGCCCGCGACCGTCGAGTAGCGCGTCAGCGGCACCATGTCGTCACCGTGGCCGCCGAGCGTCATTGCGCTCACGTCCTTCACCGACACGTCGAACTCGTCGGCCAGGAAGTAGCGAAAGCGCGCCGAATCGAGCACGCCGGCCATGCCGACCACCATGTTTTTCGGCAGGCCGCAGCACTTCTGCAGCGCCCACACCATGGCGTCGAGCGGATTGGTGATGCAGATGATAAAGGCATTCGGCGCGTACTTCTTGATGCCGGCCCCGACCTGATCCATCACTTTGAGATTGATGCCGAGCAGATCGTCGCGGCTCATGCCGGCCTTGCGCGGCACGCCGGCGGTGACGATGCACACATCCGCGCCCTCGATGCCTTCGTAGGAATTGGCGCCGGCGTATTTCGCGTCGAAGCCTTCGACCGGCGAGGATTCCGCGATGTCGAGCGATTTGCCCTGCGGGATGCCCTCCATGATGTCGAACATCACGACATCGCCGAGTTCTTTCAGGCCGATGAGATGAGCGAGTGTGCCGCCGATCTGGCCCGAGCCGATCAGTGCAATCTTTTTGCGCGCCATGGAATGCCAACCCCGATTGATGGTGCGCCGCGGAAACGCGGACGACGGTGGTTAAACGCTAAAGCTGACGGGTTCAAGTCGGCGTAAGACGGCTCCGGCGTTTTGCAACGCCGTCTGTAATACATTATGCCAGAGCGGTGAGGTCTGCCAATGCAGATTCGTCATTGCGGCGCAGCAAAAATTAACGCCGCCCACAGTCCCGGGACAGCGGCCGACCGCGTCGCCGTGTTACGGGCGCCGTTCCACGAGGTCCTGCATCATCTCGAGCTGGATCTGCTGGATTTCAGCGAGCCGCTCCCATTGCCGCGTGATCAGATGATCGACCTTCTCGTGCAGGTTCCTGATTTCCAGCTCGGCCTTGAGGTTGACCCGGTAGTCGTTCTCCGAGCGAAGGCGGTCTTTGGCCTCCTGCCGCTTCTGGCTCATCATGATGATCGGCGCCTGGATGGCGGCGAGACAGGACAGCACCAGGTTGAGCAGGATGAAGGGATAAGGGTCGAACACCGCCTGCGTCGCGGCCCAGACATTGTAGCCCATCCAGATGACCAGCATGGCGAAGAACAAGCCGATGAAATTCCAGCTGCCGCCGAAATCGGCGACCACATCGGCGGCTCTCTCGCCGACGGAGCGCCTATCGTCCCATGCTGCTTCGACATCCTTGCTGATGATCGCCTCGCGGGCGACGCTTTCGAGCACCTGCCGTTCAAGCTCGGAGAATTCGCCACGCTCGCGCGCCAGCATTTCCTCGATATAGCGGCTGCGGTAGGCGACGAGATGCTTGCGGCAGATCGTGGAGTCGGCGGTCAGTTCCGGATTGTCGGCAAGCATCGCCTGCGCGATGGCGGGCCGGATCGTTCCGAAGACCAGAGGCTCATGCGCCTCCTCGCCGCAGATGGCGCAGCGGCCCCGCGCGCGGTGACGCGCCGGCTTCACGGGTGCATCGCCTGGGCGCCGGGTCGCCGGTTCGTCGGTCATAGACACGCTCCGCGGTGAGTTGCCGGGCTATCGGGTATGAAAACGTCCCGTTGTACGCACGATCAGGTCTCCACGATCCCGGCGGTCGAACCGGAAGGCTCGAGGTGCGCGCGGCCGTGCGGCCTTGCCAGATACTCTTCCGACCGCATCTCGATCAGGCGCGAGGCCGTGCGCTTGAACTCGTTGGCCTCGTAGCCGTCGGCCGCCAGGTACAGCGCCTGCGGCTCGGCGGCAGCCGATGCAACCAGCTTCACGCCGTTATCGTAAAGCGTATCGATCAGCGCGATAAAGCGTTTGGCCTCGTTGCGCTGGGGAAAATCCATCACCGGAATGCCGTCGAGGATGACGGTATGAAACTCGTGCGCGATGCGCAGGTAGTCGCTCGCCCCGAGCGGCTGCTCGCAAAGCTGGCGGAACGAGAAGCGTGCCACGCCCCTGGCGGCTTCCGGAACGCGGATCACGCGGCCCTTGGCGGCGATCTCGAACGGCTCGCCCTCGAGCGTGCCGGTCAGGCGCTGCCATGAATTGTTGAGCGCGACCTCGGCGTCCTCGTCCGCCGGCACGTACCACACCGGCTGCGCATTGAGTTTCTCCAGCCGGAAGTCCTTCGGCGCTTCCAGTCTGGCGACCTCCATGTGCTCGCGCAGCAGCGCGATGAAGGGCACGAACAGCGCGCGGTTGAGTCCATCTTTATACAGTTCGTCCGGCTCGACGTTGGAGGTTGCGACCACCACCACGCCATCCGCGAACAGGCGTGTGAACAGGCGTCCGAGGATCATCGCGTCCGCGATGTCGGTGACGTGGAATTCATCGAAGCAGAGCAGCCAGGATTCCGCCGCGAGCGCCGCGGCGACGAGCTTGATCGGATCGTCATTTGCGATCGCGCCGGACTTCATCCTATGGCGCACGTCGTTCAGCCGCTCGTGGATATCGGCCATGAATTCGTGGAAGTGCGCCCGCCGCCTGCGCTTCACGGCGCTCATGTCGAAGAACAGGTCCATCAGCATGGTCTTGCCGCGGCCCACCTCGCCGTAGATGTACAGGCCCTTGATCGGGTCTTTGCGCTCGTTGCCGCCGAACAGCCAGCCGAGCTGCGAGGACTTGCGCGCGAGACGATGACGCGCAAGCCGCTCCTCGAGCCGTGACAGCCTTGCGGCGACGGCGAGCTGCGCCGGATCGCGCTCGATCTCTCCTGCGCTGACCAGGGCGTTGTAGCGCTCAGTGATGGTGGAAGACATCGATCGGATTGAGAGGGTCATGATGCGCGCCGGATGACGCGCGGGTGGCCGGCAGGTGCGATATGCCACGCAATGCCACTAACGATGCGGCAGTTCAAGTTCTTGTGTTTTGCCGCACGCGAATCCGCGCCCGCGAGAAATGAAGCCTTGAAATTTCCCATTGTCTGTCCGATTTACGCCTTCAAGACACAGCGCGCGACACACACGATACAGCGGCGATACATTTCTATGTGAGTACGATTCCGCGCGGACAAGTTTTGTTTATTCGATCACGATCGCTTCACGAATTTCGTGATTTCACGCGACGCCTCGTGATTTCCAATTGAACGGCGCAATCCGTATCTCGTGTGCATCGGTCGGGCGACGAAGTCTCCGGCGATGGAGCTGAAAGAAGAAATCTCAGCTTCACATCAGATCAACCTCTTTGATTAAGGACACGACCATGTTCAAGAAGATCGCACTTGCCGCCGCCCTCATTGCCGGCACCGCTTCCGTTGCCTTCGCCGAAGACGGCAGCTCCTCCTTCCCGCAGAACATCTATAGCCCCTATGCGCGGCAGAGCGCGGCGCCGACGCTCGCCAACCGCAACGTTGCGCTCAGCGGCCAGGTCATCGTGCGTGATGCGCAGACCGCCGGCTACGACCACGCGTCCTCGCCTTACGCCGGCGGCGGCTTCTAAGTCCGACGCATTCCAAGCTACCCCGAACCGGTGGTCCTCCCCGCGCCGGTTCTCCTGACGAGCGGCCGGTGTGCCCCCACCGGCTGCTCGTTCTCTTTTGACTATTAAGTTTCATCCATGTTTCGGCCGAATTCGAATATCAGGCCTGCGGCGCGCGGCGATGTTATCAAACCGTTGTGACTGCCTGCCGCGGTTTTGCCGCCCTACCCTCCGGCGTCCGTAACGAACCAATCGCGAACGGGAGAACGTCGTGCACGCCGGTCTTCGGCGGCGGACTGGGGGCGGCGCGACCAAGGGACCACTCACATGCGCAACAAGACGATCTTAGCAGCATCGCTGACGCTCGCATTGGCTTCGACCGGTGCGGCATTCGCACAGACCGACAGATACGATCTCACCGGCGGCGATCACATGTACTCGTACGGCGCCGTGCAGCCGGCCGCGGCTCCGACGCGCATCCGCGCCGTGCGGCATGCCGAAGAGAAACATGCGGCGCCCTCGCAGGCGCAATCAAACGTGCAATATGACCGCACGGGCGATCACATGTATTCGTTCGGGCCGGCTTCCAAGTAGCGGCGTGATATCGGCGGCGGCGTGGCCACGGCCGCGCCGCCGTTTATTTGGTTCCCACCGGCAAGCGCTGCCTCCGCCGGCGGCTCTTTTTTGGATTGTTAAACTTTATCCACCTTTCGGCTGAATCGGCATGTCAGGCTTGCCGGCGCCGCCGATGTTATCAATCCGTTGTGACTCCACGCCGCGAATTTGCCGCTCTACCCTTGCGCCGTCCGCAACGAACTCCAAGGGAGAGCGTCATGCACGCTGGTCTTCGGGGCGGATTCGGGGGCTTTGGGGCGTTGCGGGGCGACGCGACCAAGGAGAGCCCACATGGGTAACAAACTCATCCTAACTTCCGCACTGGCGTTCGCACTGGCCTCGGCCACCGCGGCATTCGCCCAGACCAACAAATACGATCTCACCGGCGGCGATCATATGTACTCATATGGCCCGGTGACTCCGCAACCGTCACCGCAGGCTGGCGCACGGCAATCTTCGAGGACGACTGTGCCGAGCCGTACGCAGACGCAACAGTTACGGACCGCACCCGTCTCCAACCAGACGCAAACGACGCAGCCGCGGTCACAATTCGACAGCACCGGCGATCATATGTATTCGTACGGTCCGGCCTCCCAATAGCGCCGCGATGAATTAACGGCGGCGCGGCCAAGGCTGCGCCGCCGTTTTTTATTTTCGGCGCGAACAGTGCGGTCGGAATTACTTGTTCGCGAATTCGTGCGCCGCAATGCCATTGGCCACGGCACACTCATGAATCTTTTTCATTCGCCCATTCGCGATGCTTCTTTGTCGCACGAATCGCAATCGGCAGCGCAACGGTGAATGCGAATGTCAGGTAATTCCGGCCGCCCCATTCTTTAATGGTGGTCACTTTCGAAATTATTTTTCCAAACGGCATGGCGCGCACGATTCAAGCTTCTTGCGCATCGCGATCACATTTTTTGCGTGCGGCGCTCACCGCGTCGTGATTGGCGCATCGGGAATAACGCCATAGCTGCAGTTCATCCGCCGGGGCACATGTCCTCGACGAGAAGGAGTCGCGAAAAAAACACGACCCCAAGAAACCGAACGAAGACTCACACATCGAGGAGTTACGATCATGAATACCAAGACCATGCTTACTCTCGCCGCCGCGATTGTTGTCGGCACCACGTCGTTTGCGGCCGCGCAGGGCTACGATCCGAACCTGGCGAACCGCTATCCGGCATTGGCGTATCCGGTCGCGTCCGCGCCGCACGCGTCGGTTCATCAGGACCGTACGCTCCGCTCCGCGCCGGTCGGCCTCTATCAAGGCCGCAACGTTCGACTGAACAATCAGCGTAGCTTTGGCGCGAGCCAGGATCCGATCTCCGTGGATGCCCACGACCATGCGTCCTCGCCCTATGCTGGCGGCGGCTTCTAAGCCCTCGCACAAAAGGCTCCCCAGAATCGGCGTTCCCCCCGCGCCGGTTCACCCCGCGAAGCAGCCGGTCCCCCTCGGGCCGGCTGTTTCCGTTTCTGCGCCGCCGTCACGGCGCGCGAACTGACTCTAAGATCGTAATTGTGCCTTGCAGCATAGCTGCCATGCGGCCGAAACAAGCCGATTCACCACGGTTTTGGCAATACATCGTCGTGCTCTTGCCAAAGCAATGTTGCATTGCAACATTAAACAAGCGAGGCGCCAAGAATCGCAGGAAGGACTTGCCGGTGCGCGATCAGGAGGGGCGTGACAAGCGAGCAACCGCAGGAGATTGAATGTCCGACCCTCAGATCGACGGCGTGATCCGCAAGCTCTGGATCGATCGTGCCGGACCTTATCGCGATCACTTGCTGCGCCTCGACGCGGACAGCCGCCGCAATCGATTCGGCGGCGCCGTGTCCGACGAGTTCATCCACAAATACATCGCGCTGCCGATCGGGCTCGATGCCGTGATCCACGGATATTTTGTCGACGGCGTGTTGCGCGGCGTTGCTGAATTGCGCCCGCTCGGGCCGGGCCTGACCGATGAAGCCGAGGCTGCATTCTCGATCGAGACCCCCTGGCAGAGCAACGGCGTCGGGACGGCACTGCTGGAGCGGACACTGCTCGCGGCGCGCAACCGCGGCATCAAGCTCCTCCACATGGCATGTCTTGCCAACAACCGGCGCATGGTCGATCTGGCGAAGAAATTCGACGCCGAGCTCTCGTTCGACTTCGGCAGCGTCGTCGGCGAGGTCGAGGCGCCACATCCGACGCCGCTGTCGGTGTGGCGCGAGGTCGCGGCCGACGCGCATGGCTTTGCCACCGCGATGTTCGACGTGCAGGCCAGGATGCTGCGGCCGGCCTAGTCTATAAGTCCTTATGCTGAGAGGATGAGGCTACGCAGGCGCGTGACACACCGCCTCGATGTTGTGGCCGTCGGGATCGAGCACGAAGGCGCCGTAGTAGTTGGCGTGATAGTGCGGGCGCAGGCCCGGCGGGCCGTTGTCCTTGGCCCCCGCCGCGATCGCCGCCTGGTAAAAGGCGTCGACGGCCGGACGGTCTTTCGCCGTGATCGCGATGTGCACGGGCTTGTTCAATCCGCCTTCGCCGCCGATCCAAAAGTCCGGCTTGCCGCCCGCGCCGAAACCCGCGGCCGGCGCGTCGTTCGCGTCCTGCTGCACTTCCATGATCAACACGTAGCCAAGAGGCGCGAGCGCCTTTTCGTAAAACGCCTTGGCGCGCGCGTAGTCGGAAACCGAAAATCCGATGTGATCGATCATCTGTGACCTCCGTGCGTTTAGCCGACGCTCATCTTTAGCCGCTATTCCACCCGGTGATACCGCCGAACGGTGAAAAATTTTTGTCGCGGCGGCCGAACCGCGGGAACGGTCGGCCTGGCGGCGCCGTTAACCCTCCGGGCCGCACGATGCGCTACAAGACCCCAATCATCGAAGGGAGGGATCCATGACAGTCCAATGGACGGTTCATATCCCACAGGCGATGCAGCGCCACGGCGCGAGCATCAAGCCCTGCGCCGATACCCCGTGCGACACGACGATGGCCTACCGCGTACAGCAGGCGAACGCGCAGTCGGACATGCCGCCGCGCCGGTCCGACGACACAGCCGAGGCGGCGTAAACGCCTACACTTGGTATGCTCAGACTTGCCGCTCGACCATCATGGCCTTGATCTCGGCGATGGCTTTCGCCGGATTGAGGCTCTTTGGGCAGGCTTTGGCGCAGTTCATGATCGTGTGGCAGCGATAGAGTCGGAACGGATCCTCGAGGTCATCGAGCCGTTGACCGGTCGCCTCGTCGCGCGAGTCGACGAGCCAGCGGCGCGCCTGCAACAGCGCGGCCGGTCCCATGAACTTCTCTGAGTTCCACCAGTAGCTCGGGCAGGCGGTCGAGCAGCAGGCGCACAGGATGCACTCATAAAGCCCATCGAGCTTCTCGCGGTCTTCCTTCGACTGCTTCCACTCTTTTTCCGGCGCCGCCGTGACGTTCTGCAGATACGGCTGCGTCGAGGCATGCTGCGCGTAGAAGTTGGTCAGATCGGGAACCAGATCCTTGATCACCGGCTGATGCGGCAGCGGATAGATCGTGATCGTGTCCTTCTTGACCTCGTAGGCACCGCGCGTGCAGGCGAGCGTGTTGGTGCCGTCGATATTCATCGCGCAGGAGCCGCACACGCCCTCGCGGCAGGAGCGGCGGAAGGTCAGGGACGGATCGATCTTGTTCTTGATCCAGATCAGCGCGTCGAGAATCATCGGCCCGCAATCCTTGGTATCGACCTGATAGGTGTCGATGCGCGGGTTCTGCCCGTCGTCCGGATTCCAGCGATAGATGCGGTATTCGCGCATCTCCTTGGCACCCGTTGGCGCCGGCCACTTCTTGCCTTCGCCGACCTTGGAATTCTTGGGCAGTGTGAGTTCGACCATTTTGTTTTCTCGTGAGCGTTAGTAGACGCGCGCTTTCGGCTCGATATAGGCGATATCGTTAGTCATCGTGTAGGCGTGCACCGGGCGATAATCGAGCACGACCTTGCCGGTCGCATCGTCGAACCAGGCAAGCGTGTGCTTCATCCAGTTCTGGTCGTCGCGATCCGGGAAGTCCTCGCGCGCATGCGCGCCGCGGCTCTCGGTGCGGTTCTGCGCCGAGTCCATGGTGACGACGGCCTGCGCGATCA
>JBBWZU010000023.1:0-3819 GCA_039649225.1 Hyphomicrobiales bacterium
TGCCGGTCGCGCGCTCGCCGAGAGTCTTCCAGAAGGTCTTGGCATCGATCGCCGGTGCAATCGGCGGGGTGATGATCACCATGTGACGCTCTCCGCTGGTAAAACTTGGACGTGTGCGTTCGCCGGCCGTGCAAGGCCCATCTCGGCCGCGATGAGCTGGTAGGAGTGCAGGCGGTCCTCAGGATCATGGGTCATAGTGACGATCACGATTTCGTCGGCCGTGAAAGTCTCGGCGAGACGACAAAGCCGGCCGGCTACCGCATCGGGCGCGCCGTAAATGGCCGCGCGGCGCAACTGCTCGACCCGTTCCTGCTCCTTGGCCGATAGCGTGCGGGCAGCGACCTCGGCCGGACCGGGAAACGGCGTGTGGCGCATGCGGTCGCGGTCCAATCTCCACTGCGCGTGGGGCAGAAAGAGCTGCTCGGCTTTGGCCGCGGTCGGCGCGGCAAGCGCCCAGACACACAGGCTGATCAGCGGCCTGGCGCAATGACGGCTCGGCTGGAAATCCTCGCGATAGGCCTCGAGCGCCTCGGCGCAGCCTTCGCCGTCATGGAAGAAATGCGCAAAGCAGAAGGGTAGCCCCAGACGCGCGGCGAGGCCGGCGGTAGCGGGCGAGCTGCCGAGCAGCCACGGCTGCGGCGCGGTGGCGCCGAGCGGCTGCGCGCGGATTCCCGCGAAGGGATGATCGTCGGGCAAGCGTTCGGCGAGCGACCAGGCAATCACGTCGGCGACGTCGCTGGCAAACGTATCGCCGCCCGCCATCATCAGCGGATTGTCCATCATCGCGGGTTTTAGCGCATAGCTCGTCTGCCGGTCGGCGCCGGGACCGCGGCCGAGACCAAGGTCGACGCGGCCGGGCGCCAGCGCATCGAGAACGCGAAACTGCTCGGCGACTTTCAACGGCGCGTAGTGCGGCAGCATGATGCCGGCGCTGCCAATGCGGATCGTGCGCGTAATCGCGGCGAGCGCGCCGAGCAGGACTTCCGGCGCGGAGCCCGCGATGGCATCGTTGTTATGGTGTTCCGAGACCCAATAGCGGTAGTAGCCGAGCTTTTCGCACGCGCGCGCCAGCGCGAGGGATTCGCGGATCGAAGCATCCGGCGATCGTCCGGCGACAGTGCCCGATTGATCCAGAACCGAGAGGCGCATCGGAAGACTAGACCATCACGCGGTGGAACTTGCGGCCGAAGTAGACGAGGCCTTCGGAGCCTGGCCCCTCGCGGACAGCCACGACTTCGCAGAAAAGCGCATCATGCGTGCCGATCTCGACGCTGTGAACGACGCGGCAGTCGAACGACACATTGGCGTCCGACAAAGAAGGGGCTCCGCTGACCAGCGTGGTCCAGTCGGCGCCGGCAAATCTCGCATTCATGTCCTTGGTGCCATTGGCGCCGGCAAAGCGCATCGCGAGCTCTTCGTGCGGGCCCGACACCGTATTGACGCACAGCACGCCGCTTGCCTTGATCACCTCGTAGGATTGGATGCCGCGGTTCATACAGACGAGCAGCGTCGGCGGATCGTCGGTCACGCTGCAAACCGCCGATGCGGTGAACCCGCACCAGCCGCTCGCGCCGACGCTTGTGATGATGTTGACGCCTGCCGCCAACCGCGCCATGCCGCTTCGAAACGACTTGCTGTCGACGGGCGCGACATCAAGGTCGGTTCGTGGAGCGGCAGCGATTGCCAGAGAACTTGTCATAGGTGCCTCGCCAACGAGTCGTGGAAGGATGCCATCGGGTCAAGGGCCGGGACGTCAGAATTCGCGCAGGGTCTCCCGCAGCGTGTTCTTGGTATATTCGGTGCGCGCGAGACCGCGGCGCTGCAGGGCCGGAACCAGGCCCTGGCAGACTTCGGTGATGTATTTGCGGTTGACGAGTGTCGTCTGCGGTTTGGTGATCAGGAAGCCGTCGCCGCCGACCTGTTCGGATACCGACTCCATGTAGTCGGCGACGGTGTCGGGCGTGCCGACCATGCCCTCGAGGCCGCGCGAGACGTTGTCCATCACCAATTGGCGCAGCGTCTTGCCGCTGCCCCATTGGGCGAAGGCATCGAGCGAGCCTTGCTCGCCATTGGTGGTCAGCGGGGGCAGCTCCTTGTCGAGATCGAACTTTGAGAAGTCGATGTCCGAGGTCGCGCTACGGCCAGCCAGCGTTTTCTCGACGTAGTAGGGCGCCTCCTGAATGCGGGCGAGTTTGTCCTTTGCCTCGGATTCGGTTTCGCCGAGAATGGGCGAGGTCACGAACAGGACCTTGATGTCGTCGGGATCGCGGCCGGCGGCGGCCGCGTGCGCGCGGACATCGTCGCGATAGGCCTTGTTGCCCTTGATGCCGGCCGACGGCGCGATGATGCTGTCGGCCGTCATCGCGGCGAATTTCCGTCCGCGCGGCGATCCGCCCGCCTGCACGAAGGTCGGGCGGCCCTGCGGGGAGGGCGCCGTGTTGAGCGGTCCGCGGCATTTGAAGTATTTGCCGACGAAATTGATCGGCCGCACCTTGGTGTAGTCCGCGTAGGTCCCAGTCTTGCGGTCGAGCACCACCGCGTCCGGGTCCCAACTGCTCCAGAGCTGCTTGACCAGATCGACATACTCGTCGGCCATGTCGTAGCGCGCCTGGCGCGGCGGCAATTCATCCATGCCGAAGTTCTGGGCTGCGAGATTCTCGCCGCTGGTGACGATGTTCCAGCCGAAGCGACCCTTGCAGATGTGATCCAGCGTGTTGCAAAGCCGGGCCAGCATGAAAGGTGGATAGGCCATGGTCGATAACGTGGCGACCACGCCCATCTTCTGCGTGTTGGCGCCGAGAAGCGCGGCCAGCGGGGCCGGATCGTGCTTCGGCCCCATGATGGCGTGCTTCAGATAGGCCTTGGTATTGCCGCCGTAGGAATCGGAAATCATCAGCGTGTCTTCGATCATGATGTAGTCGAAGCACGCGCGCTCCATCTCCTGCGCCCAATCGATGAAGAACTTGCCGTCCCACGGCTGGCCGCCGGCCGAAGTGAGCGGACGTTCCCATTCGTCGGGCGTGTAATTCATGAACCAACCCAGATGAATCTTCTTCTTCGCAGGCATCGTCCACCTTTCGTCGACCACGCAGCGATCCGACCGGTCCGGTCGTCGTCCGCGCTTCGGATCAGAATTCGCGCAATGTCTCGCGCAACGTGCTCTTGGTGTATTCGGTGCGCGTCAGCCCGCGGCGCTGCAGAGCCGGCACCAGCCCTTCGCAGATGTCCGTGATGTATTGTGCGCTGACGAAGGTGGTGTGCGGACGCGTGATCAGGAAACCATCGCCTCCGACCTGCTCGGCGATCATTCCCATGTTGTCGGCGACACGGTCGGGCGTACCGACCATGCCGTCGAGGCCGCGTGAAACCTGCTCCATCACCAGCTCGCGCAGCGTCTTGCCGCTGCCCCATTGCGCGAAGGCATCGAGCGAGCCCTGCTCGCCATTGGTGGTCAGTCGCGGCAATTCGGAGTCGAGATCGAACTTGGAAAAATCGATGTCGGTGATGGAGCTGATGCTCGCGAGGGTCCGTTCGATGAACGTCGGCGATTGCCGGATGCGCTCGAATTTGGCCTGCGCCTCCGCGTCGGTCTCGCCGAGAACCGGCGCCACGACAAAAAGCACCTTGATCTCGTCGGGGTCGCGCCCGGCTTTCGCGGCGCGGGCGCGCACATCGTCGCGATAGGCTTTGTTGCCCTGGATGCCGGCCGACGGCGCGATGATGCTGTCGGCGGTTTCGGCGGCGAATTGGCGGCCGCGCGGCGAGCCGCCCGCCTGCACGAAGGCCGGGCGGCCTTGCGGCGAGGGCGCGGTATTGAGC
>JBBWZU010000042.1:0-7385 GCA_039649225.1 Hyphomicrobiales bacterium
GGAACCCGGCTTGGCAACCTTTTGTTAAGTTTATCGACCGTTAATTGGCACACGACCGTGCGCCGCAAAAACGCGACGCGCGAAGCCGTTGGCTCGTTGACGACCATAAGGTCCCATGGTATCCCACAACGTCCCAGTCGCGGGCAGGGCTGGATGCGAGGAAGGTCAATTTGGCGCCTTCCGCCACTCCTATCCGCACGGGCCGACGACCTCCGCCACGTCCGTGGCGGATGCGGGGATCGCGCTTTGCGCGGGGCGGCATGGATCGTTTCGTCTCCAACTTCACGCTGCGCCTCGATGCGAAGGGCCGGGTGTCGATCCCGGCGTCTTATCGCGCGGTGCTGGCGCGGGACGGGTTCGAGGGACTTTATTGTTATCCTGCGATGGACCAGCCGGCAGTGGACGCCGGCGGCAACGCGCTGCTCGGCGAGATCGAAGCGCTGACCACGGCCTATCCGCCTTATTCCGACGAGCGCGACGCATTCGAGCTGGCGCTATACGGGACGAGCGAGACACTGAAGATCGACGGCGAGGGCCGGGTGATTCTGTCGGACGCGCTCAAGGACCATGCCGGCATCACGGAGGCGATCGCTTTCGTCGGCCTCGGTCACAAATTTCAGATCTGGGAACCTGGACGCTTCCGCGCGCAGCTCGCGGAGGCCACCGGGACGGTGCGCGCGCTAAAGAAGCAACTGGGCTCCCGGGTGGCGGCGCGAGACGCGCAGAAAGCACGGGAATGATGGCGGGCAGCGGCAGCAAGCCTGCCGCTGGCGGACTTGCCCGTCATATTCCCGTGCTTGCCCGCCAGGTGTTCGAACAGCTCGGGCCCCGCGAAGGCGTTTACATCGACGGCACCTTCGGTGCCGGCGGACATACCCGCGCGATCCTGAGCGTGCCCGGCACACAGGTGATCGGGATCGATCGCGACCAGTCGGCGATCGCGGCTGGATTCGAGCTTGTCGAAGCCGCGCAGGGCCGCCTCACGCTGGTGCAGGACCGCTTCTCCAATCTCGAGCACGTCGCGCAGAGCCTCGGTCATGAGTCTGTCGACGGCATCCTGCTCGATCTTGGCGTATCGTCGATGCAGCTCGATCAGGCCGAGCGCGGTTTCTCGTTCCGCAACGATGGCCCGCTCGACATGCGCATGGGCGGCGATGGTCCGAGCGCCGCCGACCTCGTCAACATGGCGTCGGACCGCGATCTCGCGTTCATCATTTCAACGCTTGGCGAGGAGCGCTTCGCGCGTCCGATCGCGCGCGCCATCGTCAAGGCGCGCGACGAAGCGCCGATCACCACCACGCGCAAGCTCGCCGAAGTCATTGGCACGGTCCTGAAACAACGGCCGGGCGAAGTGCATCCGGCAACCCGCACGTTCCAGGCCCTGCGCATCTTCGTGAATGACGAATTGGGTGAGTTGGCCGAGGCGCTCGGCGCTGCCGAGCGGACGCTCAAGCCGGGCGGAAAGCTCGTCGTCATCGCGTTCCATTCGCTGGAAGACCGCATCGTGAAGACGTTTTTCGCCGAGCGCAGCCGCAGTGGCGGCGGCTCGCGGCACGCGCCGGAAGTCGCGCGCGCAGTGCCGAGCTTCTTAGGTTTGACGCGTAAGCCCGTTATCGCGGATGACGAAGAGATCAATGACAATCCGCGCGCGCGCTCGGCCAAGCTGCGTGCCGGCGAGCGCACCGGCGCACCGGCGCACAACTCCGAGTTCTCGCATTTGCTGCCGCGCCTGCCGGTTCTCTCCGACATCATGAAGGGGCGATGATGCTGCGTCTTCTTCATATGGTGGTGCTCGCCGCGCTGTTTCTGGCCGCGGCCGATGTCTACAAGATCAAATACGAGTCGACGCTGCAGGCCGAGAAGGTCGCGAAACTGCGTGGCGAGATCCGCCGCGAGCAGGACACGATCGCGAACTTGCGCGCCGAATGGAGCAAGCTCGATCGGCCGGATCGCATCCAGGAACTGGCGCAGCGCCATCTGACCCTGAAGACGGCCGAGATCGTGAACTACGACCCGCTCGATCGGCTGCCGGAGCGGCCGATCCCGATCGTGCCTCCGGGCGTTGCCGATCCGCTCGGCGCGTTGATCGAAACCTTCGCCGATCCCGAGGCCGTCACCGGCAGCGCTTCGGGAGCGAAACAATGACCGATATTCAAACCGCTCCGGACGAAGCGCACGAGGCGGCGTCCGCCGACCTGCCGGCCGACGCAGCCTATTCGCCTGAGGCGTTCCAGGACGCTGAGCCATACGAGCAAGATCCGCATGAAATTGACGCGCCGCCGATCGCGCCGGCGCTCCCGGTGCTGGCCGCCGCCCGGTCCGCCGAGCCGTGGCGCCGGCGCATATTCCGTGGACTGATGTACGGCAATGCCGATCGTCACGTTAAGGCACGCGCCCGTATCGGTCTTGCGGTCATCGCCTTCGCGGCAATCTACGGCATCATTGCCGGGCGGCTGGTGCTTTACGCCATGACGCCGGACAGCCGCGGCAATGCGCGCGGCGTCGGTGGTGATGCGGTCGCGACCGCGCGGCCCGACATCATCGACCGCAACGGCGAGGTGCTGGCGACCGACGTGAAGGCGGCCTCGCTGTTCGGCGAGCCGAAGCGGCTGATCGATGTCGACGAGGCGGTCGAGTTGCTCACCGCCGTGATGCCCGACCTCGACGCCAAGGAAGTGCGCGACCGCCTCGCCAACAAGCGGCGCGGCTTTGCCTGGCTCAAGCGCGAGATCAGCCCGAAGCAGCAGCAGGATATTTATCGGCTCGGCATTCCGGGCTTCGGCTTCCTGAACGAGAACAAGCGCACTTATCCGAGCGGCGCCGAGGCCGCGCATCTGATCGGCCTGGTCAATGTCGACAATCAGGGCATTGCCGGCATGGAGAAGTGGCTCGACGGCAACGGGCTCGCGGCGCTGCATGCGGCCGGCCTTGCGACCGACCGGCTGCAGGAGCCGGTTCAGCTCGCGGTCGACTTGCGGGTGCAGCATGCCATGCGCGACGAGCTTTACGCCGCGCGCGACAAGTACAAGGCCAAGGCGGCGGCCGGGCTGGTCACGGATGTGCGCACCGGCGAGATCCTCGCGATGGTGTCGGTGCCGGACTTCGACCCGAACGATCCGAAAGAGGCGAACGACCCGACGCGGATCAATCGCCTGACCACCGGCGTGTTCGAATTGGGCTCGACCTTCAAGGCGCTGACGCTCGCGATGGGGCTCGACAGCGGCAAGTTCACGCTGAACTCGATGGTCGATGCGCGCCAGTCGCTGCGCTACGGCAAGTTCACCATCCACGACTATCACGCGACGCACCGGGTGCTGAGCGTGCCGGAGATCTTCGTTCATTCCTCGAATATCGGCACCGCGAAGGTCGCGCTCGGCATGGGCGTAGAGCACCACAAATGGTTCCTGAAGAAGATGGGCCAGCTCGACCGGCTCTACACGGAGCTGCCTGAAAGCGCGTCGCCGATCGTGCCCAAGCGCTGGGGCGAACTGAACACCATCACTATTGCGTTCGGGCACGGCCTCTCGGTTGCGCCGCTGCAGGCCACCATGGCGGTCGGCGCGCTGATGAACGGCGGCACCATGATCCCGCCGACCTTCATGAAGCGCAGCGAGGAAGAGGCGAGGAAACTCGCCGTGCAGGTGATCAAGCCCGAGACCAGCGTGGCGATGCGCTACCTGATGCGGCTCAATGCCGAAAAGGGCTCGGCCAAGAAGGTCGACATTCCGGGCTACTACGTCGGCGGCAAGACCGGCACCGCCGAAAAGGTCGTCAACGGCCGCTATTCGAAGACCAAGCTGCTCACCACCTTCATGGCGGTGCTGCCGGCCGACAAGCCTCGCTACCTCGTCACCATCCTGATCGACGAGCCGCAGCCGACGCCGGAGACCCACGGCTACGCCACCTCGGGCTGGAACGCGGCCCCGACCGCCGGCAATATCATCCGGCGCGTCGCCCCGATGCTGGGTCTGGAACCGCGGCTCGACCTGCCGCCGGCGGACCAGTTGTTCCTGGCGAACATGAAGCAGGCGGCGCGCTGAGGCCTTTTTCTGAACTTGCGCCGCTCCGTGTAACCCACTGAAACATCTTAAGTACCGGATCGCGCCTCGGCGCCGCCAACGACCCGATGGGTGTGGCCGGCGCCCGCCTGCTATAAGTTCGGCGAATCGAACCATCGAACACGCCATGAAGCTTCAGGACCTTGTCGGACAAGACCGTCTCGAGAACGGCGTCACCTGCGACGCGCGCTTTGCGGCGCTGGAGATCGGCGGCATCACGGCCGACAGCCGCAAGGTGCGGCCGGGCGATCTGTTCGTCGCGGTGCCGGGCACCAAGGCGGATGGTCTTGGCTATGTGCCGCAGGCACTTGGCGCCGGCGCCGTCGCCGTGATGGCCGAGCGCGCCCCGGAGGCGCTTCCCGAAAGCGTCGCATTCGTGAGAGCGCAGAATGTGCGCCGCGCGCTTGCGCTTGCCGCCGCGCGCTTCTATCCGCGCCAGCCCGGAACAATCGCGGCGGTGACCGGCACCAGCGGCAAAACATCAGTGGCGGCGTTCACGCGCCAGATCTGGGCGGCGTTGGACAATGAAGCGGCCAGCATCGGCACCATCGGCCTCGTGACCCCGCGGCAGGAAATCTACGGCTCGCTGACGACACCCGACCCGATCGAGCTCGCGCGTACGCTCGATCGCCTCGCCGAAGACGGCATCACGCATCTGGCGATGGAGGCCTCCTCGCACGGGCTCGACCAGCACCGCATCGACGGCGTGCGCGTGACGGTCGGCGGCTTCACCAATCTCTCGCGCGATCATCTCGATTATCACGCGACGCCCGCAGCTTATCTTAGCGCCAAGCTGATCCTGTTCGAACGCATCGTCAGGCCGGACGGCGCGGCGGTGATCGCCGCCGATCATCCGCAGGCGGAGCAGGTGGCGGCTGCCGCCGGCAAGCGCGGTCTGCGCGTCGTCACGGTCGGACAGAGCGGCGATGGCATCCGCCTGATCGGCAGCGAGGTCGACGGCTTCTCGCAGACCTTGGCGATCGAGCACGCCGGCAAGCCGTATCGGGTGCGGCTGCCGCTGGTCGGTGCGTTCCAGGTGGAGAATGCGCTGGTCGCGGCCGGCATGGCGATTGCGACCGGCAGCGATCCGGCGGCGGTGTTCACCGCGCTCGAGGGGCTCGAAGGCGCCAAAGGCCGCCTTGAACTCGTTGGCCAGCGCAATGGCGCGCCGATCTTCATCGATTACGCCCACAAGCCCGATGCGCTCGCCAAGGCGCTCGAGGCGCTGCGGCCTTACGCCAAGCGCAAGCTGATCGTGGTGTTCGGCGCGGGCGGCGACCGCGACCAGGGCAAGCGCCCGCTGATGGGCGAGATCGCGGCGGCGAAGGCCGACACCGTCATCGTCACCGATGACAATCCGCGCAGCGAGAAGCCGGCCGCGATCCGGGCGGCCATTCTCGCCGCGGCACCGGGCGCGAGCGAAATCGGCGACCGCGCGCTCGCGATCGGCAGCGCGATCGCGGCGCTGCAAACCGGCGACGTGCTGCTGGTCGCCGGCAAAGGACATGAAAGCGGCCAGATTGTCGGCGACGCCGTATTGCCGTTCAGCGACCACGAGGCGGTCGCGGCCGCACTCAAGGAGAAGGTCGCGTGAGCGAACCGCTCTGGACTGCCGACGACATGGCTGACGCCATGCGCGCTACGCGCGCGGGCGCATTGCCGCGCGACGTCCCGGGACTGTCGATCGACACGCGGACCCTGAAACCCGGCGAGGCGTTCTTCGCCATCCAGGGCGAGAACCGCGACGGGCATGATTTCGTCGAAGCCGCGCTCAAGGCCGGCGCGGGGCTGGCGGTCGTGGCGCGCGACAAGCACGGCGCGATGCCGAAGGACACGCCGCTGCTGGTGGTCGGTGACGTGCTCGAGGCGCTGAACGATCTGGCGCAAGCCGCGCGCGCACGTTCGGACGCCAAGATCGTCGCCGTCACCGGTTCGGTCGGCAAGACCGGCACCAAGGAGATGCTGCGCCTCGTGCTCGGCAAGCAGGGCGAGACGCACGCGTCGGCCGCCTCCTACAACAATCACTGGGGCGTGCCGCTATCGCTCGCGCTGATGCCCAAGCGGATGAAGTTCGGCGTGTTCGAGATCGGCATGAACCACCACGGTGAGATCACGCCGCTGGTCGCGCTGGTGCGTCCGCATGTGGCGATCGTCACCACCATCGCGCCGGTGCACCTGGAATTCTTCGGCACGCTCGATTCCATTGCGGACGCCAAGGCGGAAATCTTCTCGGGCGTGGAACAAGGCGGCGCCGCGGTCATCAATGCCGACGTCGCGCAATTCGAGCGGCTGAAGACGGCCGCGCAGGCGGCGCGCATCGAACGCATCGTGTCGTTCGGCGCGCGGGAATCCGCCGGCGCGCGCGCACTGAAAGTCTCGCTGCAGGCCGAAACCTCGACCGTTCACGCGCGCATTCTCGGCCAAGAGGTCAGTTACAAGCTCGGCGCGCCTGGCCGCCATGTGGTCGACAATTCACTCGGCGTGCTCGCCGCCGCGATGTCGCTCGGCGCCGATCTGGCGCTGTCGGCGCTGGCGCTCGGCGCGCTCAAGCCGCCGGCCGGGCGCGGCGAGCGCGTCGCGCTCGACCTGCCGGGCGGCAGCGCGCTGCTGATCGACGAAAGCTACAACGCCAATCCGACCTCGATGCGCGCCGCGCTCGCGCTGCTCGGCCAGGTGCCGAGACAAGGCCTTGGCCGCCGGATCGCGGTGCTTGGCGACATGCTGGAGCTTGGGCCGGACGGCGCGGCGTTGCACGCATCGCTCGCCGAAGCCGTGACGGCGCATGCGATCGACCTGGTTTATTGCGCCGGACCTTTGATGAAATCGCTTTGGGACGCGCTTCCCTCCGAGCGCCGCGGCGGCTATGCCGACACATCCGCCGCGCTCGAGGCGGAGGTGCTCGGCGCCGTTACGGCAAATGACGCCGTGATGGTCAAAGGCTCGCTCGGCTCGAAGATGGGGCCGATCGTCAAGGCGCTGCGCCACCGCTACACCAAATCCGAACAAGAACAAACGCTCCTCCAAGGTTGACACGATGCTGTATTGGCTGGCCGACTTCTCCGGCACGATTTCGGCCCTCAATGTGTTCCGCTATCTGACCGTGCGCACCGGCGGGTCGATGATGACGGCCGGATTGTTCGTGTTCCTGTTCGGTCCATGGATGATCGCGCACTTGCGCCTGCGCCAGGGCAAAGGGCAGCCGATCCGCGAGGACGGTCCGGCCTCTCATCTCATCAGCAAGCGCGGCACGCCGACGATGGGCGGGCTGATGATCCTGTCGGGCGTCACGGTCGCGACGGTCCTGTGGGCGAACCCGTCCAATCCCTA
>JBBWZU010000056.1:0-5111 GCA_039649225.1 Hyphomicrobiales bacterium
TTGCGGCGCTGCTCGGCTATTTCATGTTTTACGGCCGCATCAGCGACGTCTATCTCGGCGTCATCACGCTGACGGTGACGCTGATCCTGTTCAATTCGGTCAATTCCACCGCCGGACCGGAATTCCATATCGGTTCGGCCCGGCTCGGCGGCTTCAACGGCATTCCCGGAATTCCGCCGCTCAATTTCCCCGGCAACAGGGCTGCGCCGATCGATCTTGAAGGCATGTTCTATTTGGCGACCGCGTCACTGCTCGCGACCTATTTCGGCTTGCGATTGCTGCTCGCGAGCCGCTTCGGCCGCATCATCGTCGGGATCCGGGAAAACGAGCGGCGGGCCGAACTGCTGGGCTATGATCCAAGGGCCTACAAGCTTGCAACCTTCACCATCGGCGGCGCGTTGGCCGGATTTGCCGGCTGCCTGTTTGCCAATTGGGGCAATTTCGTAAGCCCCACGATCTTCGGCCTCGCCCAATCCGCGCAGATCATCATCTGGGTCATTGTCGGCGGCCGCGGCACGCTGATCGGCCCGATCGTCGGCTGCATCGGCATTCAGTGGCTGACCACGGCTCTCGGCGCCAACCAGCCGAGCGGCGGATCCGACTGGTGGGCGAAGATCTTCGCCAATGCGCCGCTCATTCTCGGCATCATCCTGATCGCGTTTGTGTTGCTGGTACCGAAAGGGCTGGTGCCGACGCTCGGCGATTTTACGCAATGGCTGCTGCATTCGCGGGCAAAGCGCGCGCATACCAGCCTGGAGCCCAAACAGGCGGAGGAGGGCTGATGGCCGCGCCGCTGCTCCAGACCCAGGACCTCAGCATGCATTTCGGCGGCGTGCGCGCCGTGCGCCACGTCAACTTCACGCTCGCCGAAGGCGAGCTGCGCTGTCTGATCGGTCCGAACGGCGCCGGAAAGAGCACGTTCTTCAAGATGCTGACCGGGCAGCTTGAGCCGACCCACGGACAGGTGTTGTTCCGCGGCAGGGACATTTCCCATGCCCACGCCCACGCGATCGCGCGCCTTGGCATCGGCATCAAGACCCAGGTGCCGAGCGTCTTCGACGGCCTTTCGGTGCGCGAAAACATCTGGCTCGCGGCAAGCCGCATTCATTCCGGTGAGCAGGTGAATCGTATCGTCGACGAGATGCTGGAGCGGATCGGCTTGATCCATTTGGCCGAGCGTCTGGTCGGCCAGCTCGCGCACGGGCAGCGGCAATGGGTCGAGCTCGGCCTCGTGCTGTCGACCGATCCCGCGCTGATCCTGCTCGATGAGCCAGCCGCCGGCATGACCCATGACGAGGTCTACAGGACCGCCGAACTGGTGCGCGAGATCAACCGCAGCAAGGCGCTCATCGTTGTCGAGCATGACATGCAGTTCATCCGGATGATCGCCAAGCAGGTCACGGTGTTCAACCAAGGCAGCGTATTGGTCGAGGATTCGGTCGAGAACATCATGCGCAATCCGCAGGTGCGCGATATTTATCTCGGCAAGCAGGCGGCCGCATGATGCTCGATGTGCAGGGACTGCGAACCGGCTACGGCCGCATTCCGATCCTCAACGGGGTCAGCTTCTCGGTCAACGAAGGCGAATTCATCGGCATTCTGGGCCATAACGGCATGGGCAAGACGACGCTGCTCAAGGCGCTGATGGGCTTTCTGCCGGCGACCGGCGGGCGAGTGCTTTTCGGCTCTGACGATGTGACGGCAGCCGAACCGCATCGCCGCGCGCGGCTCGGGCTTGGTTATGTGCCGCAGGGCCGTGAGATTTTCCCTGGTCTTACCGTCTACGACAACCTGCGCATGGGGTGCGGCAAGCAGCCGGGCGCCGAACACGACATTATCGCGACCGTACTGGAGCAATTCCCACGCCTGCAGTTGCTGCTCGATCGTGCCGGTGGGGCGCTGTCGGGCGGCGAGCAGCAATTGCTGGCCATCGCGCGCTGCCTTTGCGGTAATCCGCGCCTCGTCCTGCTCGACGAGCCGACTGAAGGCATTCAGCCCTCCATCATCGATGAGATCATCGAGACGCTGCAATGGCTGCGCGCCGAGAGCGGGCTCACCATGATCCTGGTCGAGCAAAACCTCGATTTCATCGCGGCGCTCTCGCAGCGGGTTCTCATCATTCAAAAGGGAGCGATCACCCGGGAGGTCGCGCCGGATGATCTCGGTGACGCAAGCCTCATCGGAGAATTTGTCGGCATTGCAACGTAGCGCCCGATCCACGGGCGGTGATCAGAGGGAGAGAGTGCCATGGCAGTCAGGAGACCCACGCTCGATCAACTGCGCAGCGTCGCCGAAGATCTCGGCATGCACATGGGCGAGGAGGAGCTCAAATCCTATGACGCGCTGATGCAACCGAACTACGCCGCCTACGAGGCGGTCGATGCGATGCCGGACTATGTTCCGGCGGTGAAATATCCCCGTACGCCGGGCTATCGTCCCGAAGGCGAGGAGAACAAATATAATGCCTGGTACGTCAAGACGGAGATCAAGGGCGCACCGGCCGGCAAGCTCGCCGGCAAGAAGATCGCGCTGAAGGACAACGTCTGCCTCGCCGGGGTTCCGATGATGAACGGCGCTTCGACGCTCGAGGGTTACACGCCGGATACGGATGCGACCATCGTCACGCGCATGCTTGACGCCGGCGGCACGATCGTCGGCAAGGTCCATTGCGAGTATTTCTGCTTCTCCGGCGGTAGCCACACCTGCGCGGCCGGCGCGGTGCACAATCCGCGCAAGATGGGCTACTCGGCCGGCGGATCGTCCTCGGGAAGCGCCGTCGTGGTGGTGACCGGCGAAGCCGATATGGCGATCGGCGGCGACCAGGGTGGATCGATCCGCATCCCGGCCTCCTTCAGCGGGCTTTACGGAATGAAGGGTACGTTCGGGCTTGTTCCCTATACGGGCGTCATGCCCATTGAAGTCACGATCGATCACACCGGCCCGATGACGGCCAACGTGCGTGACAACGCATTGCTGCTCGAAGTGCTGGCGGGAGCGGATGGGCTGGACCCCCGGCAAGGGACGCCAAAGGTGTCGAACTACACCGAAGCGCTCGGCGGCGGCGTCAGGGGATTGCGCATTGGCGTCGTCAAGGAAGGCTTTGAACATCAAAGCTCCGAGCCCGACGTCGATGCCAAGGTCAGGGCGGGCGCCGACCTTTTCCGCAAGCTCGGTGCCACCGTCGATGAAATATCGGTGCCGATGCATCTGGTGGCGCCGGCGATCTGGCTGCCGATCGCGGCCGAAGGCGCCACCGAATTCATGATGAAGGGCAACGGCATGGGGACCAACTGGCGCGGTCTCTACAACACCACGCTGCTCGGCGCTCACTCCGCCTGGAAGCATCGCGCCGACGAACTGTCCGACAGCCTCAAGATCACGATGCTGCTCGGCCAATATTTTACCAAACATTATCGCGGCCATTTCTATGCGAAGGCGCAAAATCTGAATCGCAAGCTGCGCGCCGCATACGACGCGGCCATGAGCAACTACGACTTGCTGCTGATGCCGACCTTGCCGATGAAGGCGACGCCGCTGCCGCCGGCGGACGCGCCGCGCGAGCTCTATATCCAGCGCGCGTTCGAAATGGTTCCGAACACTGCCCCGTTCAACGCAACCGGGCATCCGGCGATGAGCCTGCCCTGTGGCATGAGCGACGGCCTGCCGATCGGGCTGATGCTGATCGGCAAGTATTTTGACGAGCCGACCATCTATCGCGCCGCTGCGGCATTCGAAGGCGCGGGCGACTGGACCAAGAGGTAGTCCGACCAAGGCGGTCCGCCGGCCAAGGCGAGGCCGTGCTATCATCAATGGAGGCGACCATGGATCTCGGATTGAAGGGAAAGACGGCGCTCGTGACCGGCGGGAGCAAGGGCATTGGCCGCGCGATCGCCGAACTGTTCGCCGCCGAGGGTGCTAACGTCGCGATCTGTGCGCGCAATGCCGATCAGGTCGCCGACGTCGTGAAGGGCCTGGCGGCGAAAGGCGTCAAATCGTGGGGCAAGGCGATCGATGTCGCCGACCCGACTGCACTGAAGGGCTGGATCGACGGTGCGGCCGGTGAGCTCGGCGGCATCGACGCCATTGTTTGCAATGTCAGCGCGCTCGCGGTTGGCGACACGCCGGAGACCTGGGAAAAATCATTCCGCACGGACATGATGCATACCGTCAACGCGATCGCAGCCGCCGTTCCGTATCTGGAAAAATCTGGCTCGGCGTCGATCGTCATTGTCTCGAGCGTGTCGGGCTTCGAAGTCGACTTCGCCGCCGGTTCCTATGGGGCCTTCAAGGCCGCGCTGATTCACTATGCCAAAGGGCTCAGCAACCAGCTGATCGGCAAGGGCATCCGCGTCAATGCGGTGTCGCCGGGCAATACCTACTTTGAGGGCGGCATTTGGCAGAATATCGAGCGCGGCATGCCCGAGCTCTACAAGACCGCGATGTCGCTCAATCCGACCGGACGCATGGGCACGGCGCAGGAGGTTGCCGCCGGTGTTGTCTTCCTTGCGAGCCCGGTGGCGAGCCGCATTTCCGGCACCAACCTCATTGTCGACGGCGCCCTGACCAAAGCCGTCTAGCGAAGCTGGGTCATGGAACTCTCCGCGCCCCTCATCCCTTTATAGGGGTGAGGGAGAGACCAATCGCCGCGAACACCACGTTGAGCCGAATGGAACCGCATGGGGCGGTGCTGATGCCGCACGCGCGCATGGGCGGAATGAAAATCTACTACGTCCACCCGCTGACGGTTCCCGGGTCCGATTGGCGGCCGCATCTGCGGCGCGCCGCCGGCCTCGGTTTCAATTGTATTTGCATCAGCCCGCCGTTCCTGCCGCATGCCGGCGGCAACGTGTTCCTGACCGACGACTTTGAGCTTGCGCATCCGGCACTAGGCGGAACCCAGTCCGCCGACGAAGCAGTGGCGAAGATTTCAGCACTCTGCCGCGAAGTCGGGCTCAAGCTGTTTTTGGATATCGAAATCGACCGCGTGGCGGCTGGGGGCGCCATGGCACGCTCCGCGCCGCGCTGGTTCGGCGCGGCTCCGATCCCGGACCGCATCGATCCGCGCCAGCCCAAGGACATCGCGGATGCCGCCTCTGCGCGCTTCGATGACC
>JBBWZU010000584.1:0-13298 GCA_039649225.1 Hyphomicrobiales bacterium
CCAGCTTGTTGCCTGGCGTTGCGATGAAGGCGCGGCGGATCTTGCGGCCTTCCTCGTTGCGGATCGGGATGTTCTGCAAATTCGGCTCGGACGATGACAGCCGCCCGGTTGTCGTTGCGGCGAGCGCGTAGCAGGTGTGCACGCGCTTGGTGCGGGCATTGACGTATTCGGGCAGCGAATCCGTATAGGTGGATTTGAGCTTCGAGACCTGCCGCCAATCGAGAATGCGCCGCGGCAGCTCGTGGCCGGCTTCGGCGAGTTCTTCCAGCACCTGCACGCCGGTCGACCACGCGCCGGTCTTGGTTTTCTTCGCCCCCGGCAGGCCCATCTTGCCGAACAGAATGTCGCCGATCTGCTTCGGCGATCCCGGATTGATCGGCTCGCCCGCGAGCTCCTTGATCTCGGCTTCGAGACCTGCGGCCTTCTGGGCAAACTCGCCCGACAGGCGCGAGAGCACCTGCCGATCGATCGAAATGCCGCGCCGCTCCATCGCGGCGAGCACCGGCACCAGCGGACGCTCCAGCGATTCATACACGCTGCTGAGACGCTCGGCGGTGAGGCGCGGCTTGAGCAATTGCCACAGCCGCAGCGTGATGTCGGCGTCCTCGGCGGCGTATTCGGTCGCCTTCTCGATCGAGACCTGATCGAAACAGATCTGGCTCTTGCCGCTGCCCGCGATGTCGCCGTAATGCAGCGTCTTGTGGCTCAGCCATTGCTCGGCCATCGCATCCATGCCGTGCGCGCGCTTGCCGGCGTCGACCACATAGGACATCAGCATGGTATCATCGCACGCGGACATCTCGATGCCGCGCAGCGCGAAGATCTGGTAATCGTATTTCAGGTTCTGCGCGACCTTGAGCACACTCGGGTCTTCGAACAGCGGCTTGAGGGCGGCGAGCGCGTCGCGCTCCTCGAGCTGGTCCGGCGCGCGCGAGCCCGCGAACAGGCTGTCATTGCCGCCTTCGCCGCCGGCGCGGTGTGACAGCGGAATGTAGCAGGCCTCGTTCGGCGTGAGTGCCAGCGAGATGCCGCACAGTTCGGCCTGCATCGGATCGAGGTTGGTCGTTTCGGTGTCGATCGCGATGACGCCGAGATCGAGCGCGCGGTCGATCCAGTGGCGCAGCCGCTCGATCGAGCGCACGGTTTCGTATTTGGAGCGATCAACCTGCGATTTGCCCGCGGTCGCGCGCAGCGCATCGTAGAGGGCCTGGGGAGACATCGCGGTGCTCTTCCCTCCCCCGTTTAGGGTGGCCGGCGCAGCCGGCCGGGTGGGGTCTTTTGCCGGCGTGGCCGGAACCCCACCCGGCTCGCTGAGCTCGCCACCACCTTCCCCTGGCGGGGGAGGGATCACGGCGCTCTTCGCGCCCGACACCAGCGTGGCGTCCGCGTCCACGCTGCTGGCATCGACGCCGGAAAATTCCGCGACGCGCCGCGTCAGCGTCGAAAATTCCATCGCTTTCAGGAACGCAATCAGCAACTTGTGGTCCGGCTCGTGCACCGCCAGATCGTCGAGCGGCACGTCGAGCTTCACCTTGTCGTCGAGCGTGACGAGCTTCTTGGAGAGCCGCGCCTTCTCGGCATTCTCGATCAGGGTCTCGCGCCGTTTCTGCTGCTTGATCTCGCCCGCGCGCGCGAGCAGCGTCTCGAGATCGCCGAATTCTCCGATCAATTGCGCCGCGGTCTTGACGCCGATGCCCGGCACGCCCGGCACGTTGTCGGTCGAATCGCCGATCAGCGCCTGCACCTCGATGACCTTCTCCGGTCCGACACCGAATTTCTCGATCACCTCGGCGATGCCGATCTTCTTGTCCTTCATGGTGTCGTACATGATGACGCAGTCGTTCACGAGCTGCATCAGGTCCTTGTCGGAGGACACGATGGTGACATCGGCGCCGACCGCGCAGGCCTGCCGCGCATAGGTGGCGATCAGGTCGTCGGCCTCGAAGCCGAGCATCTCGAGACACGGGATGTCGAACGCGCGCGTCGCGTCGCGGATCAGCGGGAACTGCGGAATGAGATCGGCCGGCGCGTCCGGGCGATGCGCCTTGTATTCCTTGTAGAGCTCATTGCGGAATGTCTTCTCGGACTTGTCGAAGATCACCGCAAGGTGCGTCGGCTTGTCCTCCGGCTTCATGTCGCGCATCAGCTTCCACAACATGTTGCAGAAGCCGAGCACCGCATTGACCTGCAGGCCGTCCGACTTGCGGCTGAGCGGCGGCAGCGCGTGATAGGCGCGGAAGATGTAGGACGAGCCGTCGACCAGAAAGACGTGATCGCCTTTCTTCACGGGACGCGAGACGGGGGATGCGGATGTTTTGGCCATGGACCGGTCTCATGTGGGGCTTTCGGCCCCGCATTACCACTGTCCAGGGGAGCGGCGCTACTCCGCCGGCTGGAGCGCGTATTTCGGCTTGTCTTGCAGCCTTGCCCAGGCCGGCCGCTCGAACAGGAAACGGAGCGGCGTGCGGCGCACGGCCCAGAACAGCGCGATCGCGCCGGCGATCCCGCTGGCGGTGACCAGCAGGGCGACCGTGCCGAGGTCAGGGATGATCCCGGTTTTGAGCAGCACCGAGCGCGAGGCCGCCATGCCGAGGAAGAACGCCAGGTACACGACAATCGAATTCTTGCCGAGATAGCGTAGCGCGGCGAACGCGTGGCTCTTGGCCATCAGGGCCGACACCGCCACGACCGCGACGGCGCCGATCAGGCCGAGCGTGAGCGAGATGAACGGCTTTGCGTCGAGCCCGAGCACCACATGGAAGCCGTTGAACAGCGCCCACACGGCGAGTCCGGCGGCAGCCATCCACGGTCGCGCCTGCACGGTCGCGGCGATGGCAAAGATACGCGTCGCCAGTATGGTGCCGGCATAGAAGTAGACGAAGCGAGCCGCGAACTCGTCGATCACGGTCCAGCCGGTGTCGATGTGGGCGATCTCCAGCGCGGCGGCGATCGCAAAGATGACCAGCGGCGGGAGGCGCAGCGTCAGCTTGGTGACGACGAAAAAGATCGGCAGCAGATAGATGAACCAGAGCGTGCCGAAGGGTTCGATGAAGGATTCGGCGTAGAATTTCGCGACGCCGAGCGCACCATGCTCGGCTGCGAGGCCGGGCGCCTTGAAGGCGAACTGGATCGTGACCCACAGCACGTAGAAATACACGAAGTGCACAACCTTGCGGTCCAGATACGTGCGCCAGTCGCGGTCGATGACGCGGGCCAGGAACAGGCCCGAGATCATGAAAAAGTCCGGCATGCGGAAGGGCTTGGCGAACGCGACGAACGCGTGCATCCAGCTGGTCTGGCCGGCGGCGGCCTCGACGCCGAGCGTCGAATGCATCATCACCACCATGATGATGCAGAAGCCCTTGGCGTAATCGACCCAGTCGACGCGATCGTGCGAAGTCAATGTCCCGGTTCCCATGCGTGCCGTTATAGGGCTGACGTGTTGCGTTCGCGTTTAAGCTGGCAAGGAGCGTGCCGGGGGCGAAGTTAAGACCATGTTAACCATGACCGCGTGGCGATGACCGAGACCTCTCTCCCCATCGATGAGGCTTTGCCGGCGCTGACCACGGCGCTGCGCGGGCGCAATGTCGCCGTCCTGGTGGCGCCGCCCGGCGCCGGCAAGACGACGCGTGTACCGCTTGTCCTGAAAGACCAGCCCTGGGCGACCGGCAAGATCCTGGTGTTGGAGCCGCGGCGCATCGCGGCGCGTGCCGCCGCCGACCGCATGGCGAGCACGTTGAATGAGAAGGTCGGCGATACTGTGGGCCTGCGCGTGCGCTTCGGCTCGAAGGTCTCGGCCCGGACCCGCATCGAGGTCGTGACCGAAGGCGTGTTCACGCGGCTGATCCTCGATGATCCGGAGCTGAAGGGCTTTGCGGCAATTTTGTTTGACGAATTCCACGAGCGCTCGCTCGATGCCGACCTGGGGCTGGCACTGGCGCGCGACGCGCAGCAAGGCCTGCGCGAAGACCTCAGGATTTTGGTGATGTCGGCGACCATCGACGGCGCCCGCATCGCCGGGCTGATCGGCGATGCGCCGGTGATCGCCAGCGAAGGCCGCGCGTTTCCGGTCGAGACACGCCACGTCGGCCGCGATCCGCGTGCGCGCATCGAGGATCAGATGGCCGATGCGGTGGTCCGCGCCTTGCGGGCGGATGCAGGCTCGCTGCTGGCGTTTCTGCCCGGCGCGGCCGAGATCCGCCGTACCGAGACGCTGCTGAAGGAACGCGTCGATGCCGCGACCGATGTCGTCGCGCTGTTCGGTGCCCTCGATGCGCAAACGCAGGATCGCGCGATTGCGCCATCGCCGCCGGGCCGGCGTAAGGTCGTGCTCGCGACCTCCATCGCGGAGACTTCGCTGACCATCGATGGCGTACGCATCGTGGTCGATTGC
Source organism: Hyphomicrobiales bacterium (assembly GCA_039649225.1). Classification (GTDB taxonomy): domain Bacteria; phylum Pseudomonadota; class Alphaproteobacteria; order Rhizobiales; family Xanthobacteraceae; genus PALSA-894. The sequence continues at coordinate 4,394 of JBBWZU010000584.1, forward strand.
GGGCTTGCGCGCGTGCCGCGCTATGAACCGGATGTCGGCCTGACGCGGCTCGAAACCGTGCGCGTCTCGCGCGCCGCCGCCGACCAGCGCCGTGGCCGCGCCGGCCGCACCGAGCCGGGCATCTGCTATCGGCTGTGGGACGAGCCGCAGACGGCTTCCCTCGAGGCCTACGCGCGGCCGGAAATTCTCGCCGCCGATCTCTCATCCTTTGTGCTCGATCTCGCCGCCTGGGGTGCTGCGCCCGAGGCGCTGTCGTTCCTCGATCCGCCGCCCAAAGGTGCATTGGCGGAAGCGCGTGCGCTGCTCGCTGAACTGGGCGCGCTCGACGACGGACGCGTCACCGCGGAAGGCCATCAGCTACGCCGCCTGCCGTTGCCGCCGCGTCTGGCGCGCATGGTGGTCGATGCCGCGGCCAAGGGTGCGGGCGAACTCGCCGCCGACATCGCGGCGGTGCTGACCGAGCGCGGGCTCGGCGGCGATGATGTCGATTTGGCGCATCGCATCGAAAGTTTTCGGCGCGACCGGTCGCGCCGCGCGAGCGACGCGAAACAGATGGCGAAGCGGTGGGCCGACCTTGCGGGAGGCGGGAAGGGAGAGGGCGCAAGCGTCGGCTCCATCCTGTCGCTGGCCTACCCGGACCGCATCGCGAAGAATCGCCGCAATGGGACGTTCGTGCTCGCGAATGGACGCGGCGGGAACATTGATCAGGCCTCGCCGCTGGCGCGCGAGCCGTTCATCGTGGTGGCCGAACTGACCGGCAGCGCCGCGCAAGGGCGGATCGTGCTGGCCGCGCCGATCGCGCTCCACGAGATAGAGGAGCGGTTCGCCGGCCGTATCGAGAATCGCGACGAAGTGACGTTCGATGAGAGCTCATTGAGCTTGCGCGCGCGGCGTTCACGCCGGCTCGGTGCGCTCGCGCTCAATGAGCAGACCCGCAAGGTTGAGCCGAATGAGGATACGGCGCGGCTCCTCGCCGAAGGCATCGCGCGTGCCGGCATCGGTAAGCTGCCTTGGACCAAGGCGCTGACGCAATGGCGTGATCGGTTGATGTTCCTGCGTCGCGCCGAAGGCGATGAGTGGCCGGATCTCTCCGATACGGCGCTCGCCGCCAACGTCGATTGGCTCATGCCCGCATTGGCCCAAAAGATCGCCGTCTCGCAGCTATCGCCGGATGACATTAACAATGCGCTGACCGAATTGCTCCCCTGGCCGCTGCGCCGCCGGCTCGATGCCGAAGCGCCGACGCACTTTCAGGCGCCGACCGGCACGCATGCCACGATTGACTATGAGGCCGAAGCCGGCCCGACGATCTCGATCCGGCTGCAGGAGCTGTTCGGGCTTGATAGGCATCCGTCCATCGCGGATGGACGCATTCCGCTGGTGATCGAACTGCTGTCGCCGGGACACAAGCCTGTGCAGATCACCCGCGACCTCCCGGGCTTTTGGCGCGGCAGCTACGCGGCGGTGCGCTCCGAGATGCGCGGGCGCTACCCACGCCATCCCTGGCCGGAGAATCCGCTCGATGCGCCGCCGACGCGGCGCGCAAAACCGCGCGGGACTTGATACAAGACAGCCATGAGCGAGCCGCTTCTCATTGGCCTCGACTGGGGCACCACATCGTGCCGCGCCTATCTCATCGGCGCGGACGGCGTGATTGCGCGCAACGCGGATGGACCTGGCATCCTGCGTGTCGAGGGCGGTGCATTCGGCCCGTGGTTCGACACGATGGTCGGCGCGTGGGTCGCCATGCACGGCGTCCTCCCCGTCATTCTCTCCGGCATGATCGGCAGCCGGCAGGGCTGGAAGGAAGCGCCTTACGCAGCATGTCCGGCGGGCGTAGACGAGATCCTGAAGGCGCTCGTCCGCATCGATCATGACGGGCTCGCGATCTCACTGGCGCCCGGCCTCATGACCGAGAACGACGGAATGCCCGACGTGATGCGCGGCGAGGAAACGCAGATCCTCGGCGCGCTGGCGTTGTCCGGCAGCGACGGCGGCCTCTTTCTGCTGCCCGGAACACATTCGAAGTGGGCCGAGGTGAGTGGCGGGCGCATCGTGTCGTTCCGCACCTTCATGACCGGCGAAATATTTGGCGCGCTGAAAGACCACACCATTCTGGGCCGCCTGATGCGCGATGGCTCGCGGGATGCCGAGGCCTTTGCGCGCGGCGTGAAAGAAGGTGCGGCGCTCGGCAGTGCGGGCGCGCTGCTCAACCGCATGTTTGCGACGCGCACCTACGGGCTGATGGACCGGCTTCCCGACACTGCGCTGAGCGATTATCTCAGTGGCTTGCTGATCGGCGCCGAAATCGCGGAGGCGACCAGGCGAAGCCGAAGCGCCGTAACGATCGTCGCGAGCGCGGCACTTGCACAGCGCTACACCGATGCGCTCAAACTGTTAGGCCATGACGGCACGCTCGCGCCGGAAGACTGCGTTGCGGCCGGTCATCGCCGGATCGCCCGTGCGGCCGCACTTATCAAGGACTGACAATGCCCGACCTTCGCAGCGCGCTGAAACAATGCCCCGTCGTCGCGATCCTGCGTGGCGTCCAGCCCGACGAGGTCGACGCGGTCGGTGACGCGCTGGTCGAAGCCGGCGTCATGATCATCGAGGTGCCGCTCAATTCGCCAAAACCTTTCGACAGCATCGGCCGCCTGGCAAAACGCCACGGCGAACGGGCGTTGATCGGCGCCGGAACGGTGCTCGAAACTTCGGATGTCGCGCGCATCAAGGATGCGGGTGGCCGCCTCGTCGTCGCGCCCAACTTTGATGCCGATGTCGTGCGCGCCACCAAGGCCGCGGGCCTCGTCGCGCTGCCGGGCGTGATGACGCCATCCGAGGGCTTTGCGGCGCTGAAAGCCGGCGCCGATGGGTTGAAATTATTCCCCGCCGAAATCATTCCGCCCGCCGTGTTCAAGGCCTGGCGGGCGGTATTTCCGGCCGACTGCCTGCTGCTCGCGGTCGGTGGCGTCGGCACCGGCAATCTCAAGACTTATGCGGATGCGGGCGCGTCGGGCTACGGCATCGGTTCCGCGCTCTACAGACCGGGCCGAAGCCCTGCCGAAATCGCGCCTCTGGCGCGCGCGCTGGTGGCCGCCGCAAAGGCTTGATTTTCGGACTTTTCCGGCTCATATTACGCGCATCAACACGTATGGCCTCTCGTTCGGCAATTGTCGCGCGGGGGGTTTTTCGCTTTTGGGGCGACGAAAGCCGCAAACCAGCCAGATGACAATGACAAAGAGCAATCGTACCGGCCATATCCGGCTCACGTCGCATCCCGGCAGCCGGGGCGGGGCGGCCACCCGCTTCCCGATCGCCTGGGGCGCGTCGACCGCGCGCGAACGCGGGCCGGTCGTCGGAACCGTCAATGCGGGCGTCGACCGCAACGGGATCGGCGCGCATGGCGGCTCATATGCGCTTTACCGCGCGCTCGCGGTGTCGTCCGGGGCCCTGAGCCCGATCGCGCGGCCGGACCTCACCAACACAGCGCCGGTGGTTGATGTCGGCCCGTTCCCGCAGTGGTCGGAGCCGGGTCGCATCGTCTCGCTCGATCCTTGGGGCCATCGCGTCGCGACCGACTTCGCGCAGGAGATCGGCGAGGGCGTCGACATCCGGCCGAGCATCGCCATCACCAAGGCGCGGCTGACCATGTCCGAACTGAATGATGCGGTGGTCAAAGGCCGGCTGAAGGTCGACGGCCAGATCATGAAGGATACCGGCGAAGTCGCCGTCACCAAGGCCGCGGTCGAGCCGGTGTGGTATCTGCCCGGCATCGCGGACCGCTTCGGCGTCAGGGAAGACGCGCTGCGGCGGACGCTGTTCGAGCAGACCGGCGGCATGTATCCGGAACTGGTCACGCGGCCGGATCTGGCGGTGTTCCTGCCGCCGATCGGCGGTATCACGCTCTACATTTTCGGTGATCCGGCCGCGATCGCGGACCGGCGGCGCACGCTGGCCTGCCGCGTGCATGACGAGTGCAACGGCTCGGACGTGTTCGGCTCCGACATCTGCACCTGCCGGCCGTATCTCATTCACGGCATCGAGGAGTGCATCAAGGAAGCGCAGAACGGCGGCGCCGGCCTGATTGTCTACAATCGCAAAGAGGGCCGTGCGCTCGGCGAGGTGACGAAATTTCTCGTCTACAACGCACGCAAGCGTCAGGAAGGCGGCGACCAGGCGGCGACCTATTTCGAGCGTACCGAATGCGTCGCGGGTGTGCAGGATGCGCGCTTTCAGCAATTGATGCCGGACGTGCTGCACTGGCTCGGCATCACGCGCATCGACCGCTTCGTCTCGATGTCGAACATGAAGCATGACGCGCTGACCGAGTCCGGGATCGAGATCGGCGAGCGCGTGCCGATTCCGGACGAACTCATTCCGGACGACGCCAAGGTCGAGATGGAGGCGAAGAAAGCCGCCGGCTATTTCGCCGCCCACACGCCGACCGCAGACGAGTTGAAAGCGACCGTCGGACGGAAGATCGAGGAATTCTGATTGACCGACGCAGACGCCGCACGCTCGCTGCTCTCGGCTTCTGCCGTCCGCGAGCGCGCGCACGAGATGCTCGTTGCCGGCTTGGAGAACAGGCTCGCGCATTTCACCGTCGATATGGAAAGCCTTGGTGACGCCGCGCAGGTCGTCTCTGAGCTGATCCGCGTCAATTATCCCGACGGCAACGTGCCGTTTCATGCGCGCTGGCGTCATTTCGTCGTCGGCGCGCGCGACCTGTGGGGCGAGCGCGCCGAGCAGGCGGCCTGGGCTTCGCCCGCCGCCAAAGCGCGCGCGGAGTTTGACCTCGCGATCACCTCGGTCCTGCTCGATGCCGGCGCGGGCCCGTCGTGGAAATATCTCGATCCCGGCACCGAGCAGGTCGTCGCGCGCTCGGAGGGCCTCGGCGTTGCCAGCCTGCGCATGTTCGAGGCGGGCGGCTTCTCGTCCGATCCGGCCGAGCCGCTGCGGGCCGATGCCGAGCGGCTGATGCACCTGAAGGCCGAGGAAATCGCCGACGGTTTCCAGAGCATGGTTGGAAACCGTCTCGTTGGCGTCGAAGGGCGCGCGAGTTTGCTCGCCAGTCTTGGCGCGACGGTGGCCGCAAACCCGAAGGTGTTCGCGCGCGAGGATCGGGCGCGGCCGGGCGGACTTTACGACTATCTGGCGGCGCAAGCCGAGGATGGCCGCCTGCCGGCGCCGCGCATCCTTGCAGCGCTGCTCGAGCATCTCGGCCCGATCTGGCCGAGCCGGCTGACGCTCGGCGGCGTGCCGCTCGGCGACACATGGCGGCATCCTGCGATCAAGCGCGATGATGCGACGAACGGCCTCGTGCCGATCCACAAGCTCTCGCAATGGCTCGCCTATTCGCTGATCGAGCCGCTGCAATGGTCCGGCATCGATGTGACCGACGTCGACGGCCTCACTGGCTTGGCCGAATACCGCAATGGCGGCCTGTTTGTGGACGCGGGCGTGCTGTGCCTGCGCAACCCGGAAGAAGCCGTTCATCCCAATCGCGTCGATAGCACGCTGATCGTGGAATGGCGCGCGCTCACGGTCGCCCTGCTCGACCAGATCGCCGTGCTGATCCGCGAGCGGCGCGGCCTGACCATCGACGAATTCCCACTGGCGCGCGTGCTCGAGGGCGGCACCTGGGCAGCCGGGCGCCTGCTCGCGCGCGACAAGCGTCCGGACGCCAGCCCGCCGATTGCGGTCGTGAGCGACGGGACAGTATTCTGAAGTTTTGGGGACTGGGAGGCTATATGCAGGGCGTGACCATCGTCGATCATCCGCTGGTGCAGCACAAGCTGACCTTGATGCGCGACAAGACGCGCTCGACCAAGGGCTTCCGCCAGCTCCTGAACGAGATCGGCATGCTGCTCGCCTATGAGGTGACGCGCGATCTCGAGCTCGAAATGATCGACATCGAGACGCCGATGGAGGCGATGAAAGCGCCGGTGCTCGCGGGCAAGAAACTGGTGCTGGCGCCGATCCTGCGCGCCGGCGTCGGATTCCTCGACGGCATGCTGACATTGGTGCCGTCCGCGCGCGTGGCGCATGTCGGGCTCTATCGTGATCCGAAGACGCTGGTGGCGGTCGAGTATTACTTCAAGGCGCCGGAGGACATCACGGATCGCCTCGTGCTGGTGCTCGATCCGATGCTCGCAACGGCGAATTCGGCGATCGCCGCGGTCGACCGGTTGAAAGAGGCTGGCGCGAAAAGCATCCGCTTCGTGTGCCTGCTGGCCGCGCCCGAGGGCATCGAGAAATTCCACGGCCAGCACCCGGAGGTGCACATCTGGACCGCCGCGGTCGACAGTCACCTGAATGACCACGGCTACATCATCCCGGGGCTGGGTGACGCCGGCGACCGGATGTTCGGGACGAAGTAGCTTCCTTTCCCTCGCCCCGCTCTTTCGGAGAGAGGGAAAGCAAGCAAGGCCGGTGTTTACAAATTTAGGTACCCGCCAAACCTCATCTTCACCACCCGTTCCAAAACCACCCGCCGGCACCACGCCGTTAGCGCTCCGGTTGCCGTCGCCGTGCTTGGATGCGGCGCCTAACGCATCCGGTGGGTCTCATGCGGCAAATCGTGTTTTTCGCCATGGCGGCGATGGTCATTGCGGGCATCCTGCCGCGCATGATGAGTCATGTCGGCCAGGACCAGAGCGCCGAAGCCAAGCCCGCCATGCGCGCCGAACTGGCGCAAAAGCCGCAGACGCAATCCAACTATCGCACCGTGACGGTGGAGAGTGGACGCGGCGGTCACTTCCAGGTCGAGGGCTCGGTCGACGGCCGCCGCCTCGATTTCATGGTGGATACCGGAGCGACGGTCGTGGCACTGCGCGAGCGCGATGCCAACAGGCTCGGCATCTTTCCGCGCCCGAGCGAATACACCAGCCGCGTCAGCACCGCCAATGGCGTTATCGCGGTGGCGCCGGTGCGGCTCTCCTCGCTCGAAATCAACGGCATCCGCGTTTATGACGTGGCGGCGGTCGTCATTCCGGACCAGTCGCTGTCGGGGAATCTGCTCGGCATGTCGTTCCTGTCGCGGGTGCGCCGCTTCGAGATGGCCAATGGCCGTCTCGTGATGGAACAATAAGTTCCTTCAAGCTTTCATGTGAGTGGCGCGTGCGCTATGTGCTCGGCGCCTGCTTTCGCACGCCCAGAGGATCTCATGCTCCCAAAGCCCAAAGCCGCGCTGCTCCCGAACACCTATGCCTATGAATCCGAGCCGATGGTCAAATCGACCGGCTTTCGCGAATACGACGCGCGCTGGCTGTTCGGCAAGGAGATCAACCTGATGGGCATTCAGGCGCTGGGCCTCGGGCTCGGCACGCTGATGCACGAGCTTGGGGTGAAGCCGGAACTGGTCACCGGCCACGATTTCCGCAGCTATTCGGCGTCGATCAAGATGGCGCTGATCACCGGCCTGATGAGCGCCGGCGTCAAGGTGAAGGACATCGGGCTTGCGATGACGCCGATGGCGTATTTCGCGCAGTTCGCGCTCGACGTGCCGTGCGTCGCGATGGTGACGGCCTCGCACAACGACAATGGCTGGACCGGCGTGAAGATGGGCGCGAACCGTCCGCTCACCTTCGGGCCGGATGAAATGACGCGGCTCAAAAACATCGTGCTCGAGGCCGCGTTCAAGCCCAAAGCCGGGGGCGCCTATGAGTTCGTCGAGAACTTCCCGGAACGCTACATCGCGGACCTGACCAATCGCGCGAAGCTCAAGCGCCGGATCAAGGTGGTGTGTGCCTGCGGCAACGGCACGGCGGGCGCGTTCGCCCCGAAGGTGCTGGAAGCGATTGGCTGCGAGGTGGTTCCGCTCGACTGCGAGCTTGACTATACGTTCCCGAAATACAATCCGAACCCGGAAGACATGGAAATGCTGCACGCCATGCGCGACGCGGTGCTGTCGCATAAGGCGGAGGCCGGGCTCGGCTTTGACGGCGACGGCGACCGCTGCGGCGTGGTGGACAATACCGGGGACGAAATTTTCGCCGACAAAGTCGGGGTGATGCTGGCGCGCGACATGTCGGCGTTGCATCCGAACGCGACGTTCGTCGTGGATGTGAAGTCGACCGGCCTTTATGCGACCGATCCGGTGCTGATCAAGAACGGCGTCAAGGCCGACTACTGGAAAACCGGCCATTCCTACATGAAGCGCCGTACCCACGAACTCGGCGCGCTCGCCGGCTTCGAGAAGTCCGGGCACTATTTTTTCAATGCGCCGTTCGGCCGCGGCTATGACGACGGTCTCGTCTCGGCGTTGGCGATTCTCGACATGATGGATCGCAATCCCGGCAAGACGCTCGGCGATCTGAAGAACGCGCTGCCCAAGACCTGGGGTTCGCCGACCATGTCGCCGCATTGCGCCGATGAGACCAAATATGGCGTCGTCGACGACGTGGTGAAACACTTCCAGACCGCGAAGCAGACGGGCGAGACGGTGATCGGGCAAAAGATCCGCGATCTCGTCACCGTCAACGGCGTACGCGTCACCGTCGAGGACGGTACCTGGGGCCTGTTGCGCGCCTCGTCGAACAAGCCGGAGCTGGTCGTCGTGGTCGAAAGCCCGGTGTCGGAAGCGCGCACGCGCGAGATGTTCAAGGCCATCGACACGGTGCTGCGCACGCATCCGGAGGTCGGTGCGTATAATCAGACGTTCTGATCTTTCTCTCGCCAATCTCCATCCTCATCCTGAGGTGCGAGCCCGGCCTTGAGCCGGGGGAGCCTCGAAGGATGGCGACAGGGGATGCGCGTCCATCCTTCGAGGCCCGCGCCGCGCGCGGGCACCTCGGGATGAGGGCTGAGCTTTACGCCCCCACATCCTTGAAAACATCGACCTCGACGCCACCCGGCAGCATCGCCCGCCAGGCCTGCAGGTAGGTCTGCAGCCGCACGTCGCTCG
>JBBWZU010000105.1:0-7201 GCA_039649225.1 Hyphomicrobiales bacterium
GATGTCTCACGCCCACATCACCGGATGGATCGGCCAATACGCATACGTGCGCCTGCCGAATTGGTTCAAGGAAGGCCTGGCGGTTTTCGCGTCGGAGGGCGGCGGCGCCGAATGGGTCAGCGAGGACAAGGCACGCGCCGCAATTCAACGCGGCGAGCAATTGGTTGTCGACGATACCGGCAGCCTGCAAAACCTGACTGACGTTCGGCTCGAAAAGACGCCGGCAACGGCACAGCCTTGGTATCCCGTCGTCCTGGCCTACCGGCAAGCCGGAATGTTCGTGCGCTATCTGCGAGAGACGGATGAGCGGGCCTTTGACCGCATGATGAGCGCGATTCTCGATGGCCGCGCCTTCGCGGACGCGGTGACCGTCGGCTACCACAATGACGCTCGGTCGCTGTGGCAAAAGTTCGTCGAGTCGAGCTCCGATCGAAAATGACGGCTTTGGGTCAAACCGCGAAAGGTTCGCAGCAAACGTAGCCCGGATGGAGCGCAGCGCAATCCGGGGTTTGCCGTGCCGGCAAACATTGTGCTTCGCAGATCAGCGTCACACCTCATCCGCGCTCCGTGCTCACCGTTATTCCCCAGCCTCTCATGCACCGCATGATCGCCGCGCTCAACGGGCGTGGAGAATGCGCGGAGCATGTCGCCGGACGCAAAACCGCCGATTTGCCCGCTGTTGAACGTGCCGAGAATGGGGTCGAGAAGGCCCATGGTCATAAACTCACGCTACCGCCGCTTTCGCGGCGGTACCCAACAAAGCTGAAAGGATGCCGTAGCCGGAGTTGTCCGGCTGCTCGGTGGTTGCCGTGCTCGATGTGTCGTGCGGCGTGCCGGCGAGCACGCTGGTGAACAGCTTGATCATGTCGGGGCCGTAGCCCTGCCGGCGCAGGAAGTCCTGATACTGCGCGTCGAGCTGCGCCTGGCTGTTCGCCTGCTCTTTCGATCCTTGCGCCTCGAGCGCATTGGCAAGATCGACCTGACGGCCGGTGTTGTATTTGTCGAGGTTCAACAGATCGGTCCCGCCGGCCGCCGCGCGCGCCAGCGCCGCCTCCCGGTTCTGCGCGGTCAGGTTTTGCGTGTTGATCGCGTTGGTGATGTCGGTGCCGCGCAGGCCCGCCGCCGTGTTGAAGGCGTTGCTGTAGCCCTGCCCGATCGTGTTGTTGGTCAAGATATTCTCGTCGTGCGATTGGTTCGAGGCCTCGATGCCGTGGCGCGCGTCGCCGAACGCGCCGGAGAACGTCGCCGCCGCGTTGAGCCGCTTGCGATCCGCATCGCCCTGGCGCGCAATCGCTTGCAGCTGCGGCTGCAACGCGGCCTCGAGATACGGGTTCATGTAGTCCTGGATGGTCGACGTGTTCACATCGGTGTTCGGCCCGATGATGCTCGGTGCCGCGATCGTCGCGGCCGGCGCGGTGGTCAAATTGTTGTAAGCGCCTTCGATCTGCCCGGTGTACGGATTGGTCGTGCCGGCAGCCGCTTTCAGCAACCCCGACGCCGTGTTCTGCGCATCGTTGCGCGCCGCGACACGCGGATCCGTATAGGCTTGGAACGGCTGGCTGGTCAGCGCCGCGGCGTTCGCGATGTTCGCTTTCGCCGCATCGCCAAGATAGCTCGGCAGCGTGGTGTCGGTGGTCTTCTTCTCGGTCTGGACTTGGTTGCCAAAGCACATGTGTTAAGCCTTGTTGGGGTACAGAGTGATGATGCGACCCGCCGGCGCGCTCTTGGCCTCAGGTACTTTTCTTCACGCCGCTGGCGCAAGCGAGGAAGCCGGCCAGGACTCTGGCGAGCACTGCCACGATGTTCGATGCCGTCGGCGACGTGACACTGAGCTGCCTCGTGAGGTGAAGGTTGAATTCGCGCTCCGGAATCGGAAACGGCGCCCCGCGTTCAGCCGCTCGAACGCCTTGACTTCCAAGACGCGAGCCCCATGAACTCTAAAAATAAGATTGTCCTGCGGATCGTCACTTCCTGACCCCAATTGGAGCGATGATAGGGCAACCCTGGCTCGCCGTTCAGACGCGGGGCGGTCTGCCAAATCTCGACTTGAGGCGACTCAACCTTGTCGAGATCGATCGCCGCAACGCCATGTCCACGATCGCAGGCCCGCTTTCGCGGGCCTCTGACGTGATCCGATCGGATTGCGCCGCGGCCTTATCCGGCAGCCTTGCGGGCGATTGCGCGGCGATGCAGATGCTCCATTGTCTCGATCAGCCGTTGCCTGATCGCCGCCGTGCCGCCGCGAGCGACATTCATTCAAGGCTCTCGGGAGCCGGCGGCTTAGGAGCGATGATAACGCGAATCCGGGTACCATCTGGAAGTTTTTTGATTAGGCTCCCGAACGAACCGCCTGCGCCTCGATTGTCAGAGGAGTCAATCAACCGCACGCTCGCCCCTGCCCCGCCTTCGGCCGTTACGGCAGGCGGATACTCGTCGCGGTCGAAACGAGCCTTTGGCTCGGTTCCGGAAAGCGCCTCCTGCCTTCGCTTGGGTGCACCACCCCGAGCGACGGTCAAGACATCAGGTGCGCCGCGTGTCGCCGTGCTGGAATTTGGTGGCGCTGGCGCGCGGAAAATCCGACCATACGTTCGGCGTCCAGTTCTGCCCACCGATGTCCTGGGTGACGGAATGCTCCGGTTCGCTCGCGCCGAGCGTGACGTAGAAGACCGTCACCTCGTGGAATTTCAGATCGTAATGGCCCAGCACAGATACGGCTGGTCGGTGCGCAAATTGTTGAACACGAAATCCTTGATGTCGGCCGTGTTCGGGATCTCCTGCACGCCGCCGTCATAAAGATGGAACGTGTGCGAGAGCTGCCAGTAGACCACGCCGTCGCTATCGGCGCCGCCGCGTTCGAGGCGATCAGCCCGCAATTGGTGGAAACCTTGCGGCTGTCATAGACCGAGGCCGCGCCGGCGTACCGGAACACGTAGAGCGCGTTGTCGCTCCACACCAGCGAGATGCGCTGACCGAGCGCAAGGCCATTGATCAGCTTCGTACCGTCGGTGAGCCGGCGGGTATTGGCCGTGTTGGCGTCCGCCAGCGTCCAGTTCGTTGGATCATCCTGAGCCGTTGTTACAGTGGCAGTGGCTCAGTCGGCCGAGAAGCCGGCGCCTTGCTTGTAGCGAAACACGGCGGGCGTTTCCACAATTGACAACGAGGGATGCGCTGACAAGGTCGCGTTTGAAACGACAACGCCGTCTTCCGGATCGAACGCGGTCACCGCGGCTCTCAATATCCCTTGCAGAAGATCAAGTGTCGGCGACGCTTCAGACTCGAAGGACACGACCGCGCAGTTACTAACGACGGGGCTAAATGCTCCGCAGGCCACGGAGAGAGAAGCCGGCATGTCGGCTTTCCACCCGTTCCATGCCGAGAAGTCGAAGCCGAGTTCGACCATGACCTTGCCTCCAATGTCGGCCCGGTTTACCCCCAGGAGAGGCAGAAGCCCGTCCACGTCACGCGGCAACTCCCGCAACGGCTCCTTACGCGAAGCGAGCTGTCTGTACCATCGCGATAGCGCAGCGTCCGGTGCCGCCAGTGCCTGAAGGAATGCCGAGATGCGGCTTGCGCAGGCCTGTCGGGATTCCTTTCGCTGCCCCCAATAGGCGCCGACAGTGTGACTCATTTCGAGGCCTCTTTATGGATAGTGAACGATATCAATGCCAAAGACCTTCTCCTTATTGAACAACCCTCTCGTGGCGTTTGCTACTTCTTTCTGGGAAAACCGCCACTGAATGGGCAATGGGGACACAGCCGCTGTAGTCCTCCCGCCGGGTTGAGTGCCGCGGGCGCCATCGGCGTACGGCGCCACTGCGTCCGAAGGTCTTGCTTTCACTCAATTATGTTTCGCCCATATTTCCGGGCGCATCAGTGATCAAAAATTGACCCTGACCTCGACCGCGCTGTAGTCCTCCGCGGGTCCGTACCGCTTTATCACAAAACCGCTGCGCATGAATCGCGATGCCTTCAAGACCGGCTCTACGACGGCGAACAGCCGGTCCGCATCGGGGCCATACATGAAAAGGACGCAGCGCCCTCCTCCGAACTCCTCGCCATCGAACAAGCCCACATCTTGGCCATCGATGGCGTCGCAAAGCATGTCCTCCAGGTCGAAGATTGCTTCGCGCTCGCGGTCCGATCCGAAGGGATGATCAATCAACCGGAGATACACGAGAACCGCCTGTTCCATTAAAATCTCACGCCAAGAGCTTGCCCAGTTTCGCTTCCACAAAAGCATAGCCCGCCGGGCCGTCGACGCCAGATGGGGACCGAAAAAATATCCGAACAGCAACTTGCCCCGGGAGCGGATCGCGCGACGGCTCCCCTCGCGAGGCCGCCATCTTCGACGGAGCCACAAAGACCGAGCCTGGAATAAGAACGTCTCATTTCTCATCATGCTCACGCAGGTGCTTTCGAGCCTCGTTCATATAGGTATCAATATTCTTGTTTGACGGGCTGATCGGCCTGATTTTATTCAGTGGCGGATCATATCGATCATGAAGGATTTGCTCCAGACCTCTCTGCTCAAGATAGCTATCCGTACGGTAAACCGGATCGAACCGATGCTCCGGCAGCGCGCGATCGCGACGGTGCTGGCCCTCGCGCGCTGCGAGGTTGCCTGTTCTGCCTGACCGCACAACCGCGTCACCGCGATCACGCAAGACGTATGCGCCGCCTCGCGCCTTAGCCGCCCCAGCGCTCTTTGCGACATCAACAAGATCGACCTGCGTGTCGCCGTCACCGGACAGGCCGTCGTCGGCCGGCTTCTGCTCGCGCCTCGGCTTGAGCGACCGGTCAGCGCGCTCGAGCGGCGCGTCGGCGCGACGCGCGCCGGAATCAAAAGGCCCGCTTTCGCGGGCCTCTGACGCCATCGTCTCCGATCGCGCAGCCGCGTTGTCCGGCGGCCTTGCGGGCGGTTGCGTGCCGATCTCGTCGCGCGGCGCAAGTTGGTCGGCGCGCGCGGCGATGCTGTCTTCAGCAGGGATGCGGCTTTTCGCGCCCTCGGTTGCAGCGGAGGGCGGCAGGTCTTTGCCGGCGCGTGAGTTCGGCACGTCGGCGGAAAGCGCGTTGGAATCAGAAGGCCCGCTTTCGCGGGCCTCTGACGTGATCCGATCCGATTGCGCTGCCGCCTTATCCGGCGGCCGTGCGGGCGGTTGTGGCGCGGTGCGCGGGATCGCCTCGCCTTGTTCGGAAGCTTCTAAGATTTGCCGCGGGGGCACCGGCGCAATCGTCCCGCGTGGCGGCCGAAACTTGGCGCCGGGCCCGATCGTACTCAGCGTCGCCGCAGTCCACGCTTGTCTGATGGCTTCGTCCACGGCCGGATCGTCAACGTTCGGATCGAAGGTCTGTGGGAGATGCTTGCGGCCTGCATTGATATCCCCCACGTAGACGACGAAATCGTGCACGGCCTTGATCAAGCTTCCCGGCGGCAGCTTCCATAAATTTGCGGCAGACGGATCGTCTTCGCTGATGCCGTATTCGCCGAGCGAGGGCGCGAACCGCCGATGCCGTGGCGCGGGATCGATCGGCGCGGGATCGGGGAACGCCGCATCCGATGGATTGACCGGCGCTGCAAGTTCCGGACGGCCAGCCGCGGATGCGAGCGCGCCAAGCGAATTCTGATCAATCGGAAACGGCTGCCACAACGGCACGAGGCGCTCGGGCGTGCCGTGGTGCGGCGGGTTCTCGACGATTGCATCACCATCGCTGAGCGTCAGTCTTTCGGCACGTCCTTGCCCCTCGGCAGCCGCCGAAGCCGGTTCATCCCTGGATTGCGCACGCTCTTCACCTGGAGCGGCGTCTTCACTGCCGATGGTTTTTCCGTCTGCTGCGCCGCCGCCTTGAGCCGCGCTATCGCCAGGTGCGTATTCGCCATCTGGACGAGCTTGCGCTTCAGTGGCTGTGCGGCTCTGCCCGATGCCCGGCGCAGGTTGTGCGAGATCTGGAGATGCTGCGCGGCCGACAAACTCGGCCGTACCGCCGTCGGCCGCCACGCGTTGAGCTTCATCGAAGGCGTCCTTTCCGATAACATCGCTGATCTTGCCCGCCTCCGCCGTACCTTCTTCGGCATGAAACCGCATCGTGGCGCGGTCCAGTGCTTCATCCAGCGGCATGCCGTGATCGGCCATCAGTCGCACGGCGATCTCGACCGGGCGCGGATGCTGGAGGCGCAACGGAACGGTGTTCGAAAGTGCGCTTTCGATTGCGGCTTTGTGCCACGCAAGTTCGCCGGCGCGAGCAGCATTGTCAGCCTCCCCCGCCTTGTCGTTGGGATGCGTCTTGACGGGATCGCCGACGTAGTTCGTGATCGGCGCGCGCGCTTCCGCTTGCTCTTCAGCAGCGGCGCGGCCTTGTCCGACGCCTTGCGCAGCTTGTGCGAGATATGGAGATGCTGGTGCGCGCTGAGCTTCATCGAAGGCGTCCTTGCCGATGACATCGCTGATTTTGCCGGCCTCCGCCGTGCCGTCCTCGGCATGAAACCGCATCGTGGCGCGGTCCAGCGCTTCATCCAGCGGCATGCCGTGATCGGCCATCAGTCCCGCGGCGATCTCGACCGGGCGCGAATGCTGAAGGCGTAATGGAACGGTGTTCGAAAGTGCGCTTTCGATTGCGGCTTTGTGCCACGCAAGTTCGCCGGCGCGCGCGGCGTTGTCGGCAATCGGGTCGTCATCGTGGAAGAACACGGGCTTGCCGGGCGCCGGCGCTTGACCGACGATCTCGTCGCTATCGCCGAATGGGAGCCCGGCGGGGCGCACGCGCATAGCGGGCGCCACGATATCGTCGAACAGACCTGTGGCGCGTGGCGACGGAGCGTGGCCAAGATCGGCTGGCATGTCATCGGGTTGAGGCGAACCCGGCGGCTCGACGCCCTCATCCTGAGGAGAGCGCGCAGCGCCCGTCTCGAAGAGCCTGCCCCGGACTTGATCCGGAGACGGCCGCACCGTGATGCGCGGCACGCCGAGGGGCGTGGCGACATAGGAAGATGCGGTGTCCGGCGGGACGATATCGTCAAAGTAGCCCATGGCTAGGTCGACACCGATGCAGCCACCACCTCACGTACTTTTCTTGACGCCGCGCTTGCGCAGATCGCCAAAGAAGCTGGTGAACACTGCCGCGGTGTTCGCTGCCGTAGGCGACGTGACATTGACTTGCCTCGTGATGGGATAAGTGGAATTGGCGCTGTCGCTGTCCACGACCG
>JBBWZU010000159.1:0-3107 GCA_039649225.1 Hyphomicrobiales bacterium
CCGGCGTGGTGGGCAAACAGCCGGTGCTCAAGCCCGGCGATTCGTTCGAATATACCAGCGGCGTGCCGCTTCCGACGCCGTCCGGCTTCATGACCGGTACCTACGGCATGGTCGGGCCGAACGGCGAGACCTTCGACATCGAGATCCCGACCTTCTCGCTTGATGGTCCGGACGCGAAACGAACGCTCAACTGACGCGGCGCCGTTCGCCGGAACAATCATCCCGGCCGGCGCTTCCGGCTCTTAGCGTTCAACGTCGGCCCACTCCGGACAGGTGCGCTGATCGACGGGCGTCAGCCAGGCCTTGTAGTTCGCCTTGTCGATGATCTCTGCCGGAAGGATGATTTTCTCGGGCAACGGCTGGTTCTTGAGATGGCGGATTGCGGCGCGGGTCGCGATGCAGCCGATCTTGAACATGTTGAAATCGACGCTCGCCAGAAGTGCGCCGGTTTCGATCAGCCGCACCGCCGGCAGAATGCCGTTGATCCCGATGACAGTCGATGTGCGGCCTGCTTCCTTCAGCGCCTCGAGCGCGCCGAGCGCCATTCCGTCATTGGCCGAGAGCACGGCATCGATCTGTGCATGATCCTGCAGGAACTTGGCCATGACGCGCTTGGCGTCGGGCTGCTGATAATTCCCGGCGCCGGAGCCGAGCACCCGGATACCGGGAAACTCCGAAAAGGCACGCTGATAGCCGCGCAGCCGGTCGCGATTAGTCGGCGCCGCCGCGGTGCCCTCGATGACAACGATCCGGCCCTTGGCCCCGAGGTGTTCGAACAGATAGCGCGCCTGCCGGTAACCGATCTCGACATCATCCGCGCCGACATAGGTCACGAACCGGCCGGGCAGCGGATTGCTCGCCAGAACCACAGGGATCTTTGCGTCGTTGAGCATCCTGACCGAATCGGCCATCGCCACGTCATCGACCGGAATAAACACAACGACGTCCGGCTTCGCGCTTAAAACCTGCGCGACGAACGCCTTCTGCTCGTCGACGTCGTCGGGCTTTTTCGGCACGTAGTGCACGATCCGTGCGCCGAGCGCGCGACCAACTTGATCGGCGCCGATGCGAAACGCCTCATAGGCCGGATTGGTCGTGTTCTTGGTGAACACCGCGATGGTCGGGGTCTCGGCCATTGCGGCGGGATTTGCGAATGCGATCATGGAGACACCAAGCGCCAACACGTATCGCATGGTTTTACTCCTTGATCCAAGTGCTCGATACGCGCCTGCAAGCTCGCGCTGCCCTGAATGCATTCATGCGCTTTCACAGCCACAGGATCTGCTTGCGATAGTCGAGATTGGTCAGCAGCGGCCCCGCCGGACCCTGATGGAACACCGTGCCGCGCTCGAGCGCGAACACGCGATCCGCCAACGCGAGGACCAGATCGAGATTGTGCTCGACGATCACGATCGACACGCGACGACGCAACTGGTCGAAGACCGTGAACAGTTCCTGCACCACGGTCGGCGCCAGGCCTTCGAACGGTTCGTCGAGCAGCAGAAGCCTGACGTTGCCGGACAGCGCGCGCGCCACCGCGACCATCTGTTGCTCGCCGCCGGAAAGATAATCCGCCGCGACATCGCGGCGATCTTTCAGGCGCGGGAAATGGTCAAAGACCGTCTCCTCGCTCCAGACCACGCCGTTGCGGCCGTCGGTCTTGCGCGCGAGGCGCCCGAGCGCGAGGTTCTCGGCGACCGTCATGCCGGCGAACAGCCCCCGCCCCTGCGGCACATAGCCGATACCAAGGCGCGCAATGTCCGGCGCCGCCGTCCCGGCGATGTCGCGTCCTTGATATTCGATCACGCCCGACGCCGGCGTGACGAGCCCGGCGAGCGTCTTGAGCAGCGTGGATTTTCCCGCGCCATTGCGCCCCAGCAGCGCGACGATCTCGCCCTCGCGCACATCGAGTGTCGCGTCGTTGAGGATGTGGCTCTTGCCGTAGAAGGCATTGACGCGTTCGAAGCGCAATACCTGCGTCACGCTGGTTCCTTCCGCGGCGCGGCCGGTGACGGGCGGCGTGCCGGCGCCGGTGTACACCTCCTGCACGCGGGCATTGGTGCGCACGTCGTCCGGCGTGCCGGCGACCAGCACCTTGCCCTGGTTCATCACGGTCACGCGCTGCGAGAAGCCGAGCACGCGATCAATGTCATGCTCGACGATCAGCACCGGAATGTTCGCCGCGACATTCTTGACCAGGCGCGAAACGCGTTCGCGCTCGGCCGCGGCGAGACCGGCAAGCGGTTCATCGAGCAACAGCACCTGCGGCTTGGAGCCGAGCGCGATGCCGAGGTCGACCAGCCGCTGCCCGCCATAGGAAAGATCGGCGCCCTGAATGTGCTCGATGCCCTCGAGGCCGAGGAAGCGGATCAACTCCGTGGTCTCGGCATGCACCGCCGCAAAGCTCTCGATGTCGCGCCAGGCATTGTGGCGGCCCGGATGCCGCGCCTGCAGCGAGAGGCGAAGGTTCTCGTAAATCGTAAGTTTCCCGAACAGGTTAGTGATCTGGAACGAACGCGCGATGCCCTGGTGGCAGATCTGGTGCGGCTCCTGCGCCTGGATGGCGCGGCCGTGCAGCCGCACGGTCCCGCCGTCGGGCGCGTAGAGACCCGATACGATGTTGAACAGGCTGGTCTTGCCGGCACCGTTCGGACCAATCAGCGCATGGATTTCGCCTGCCTTGATGGTGAGTGCCGCTTCCGACACGGCGCGGATGCCGCCGAACGTCTTGGAGACCGCCACGACCTCAAGCACCGTACCGGCGCTGGCTTGCGGGCGCAGGAATTCCGGCAGCGGCAGGCCCTCGTAGATCTTGCGTTGGCTCATCGCGGCGGCTTCTTCCGGCAACGGCCGCCAGCGGCGCATGAACGTCGCCCAGATGCCGACCAAACCGCCGGGCGAGTAGAGGACGAAGCCGACGAACACGAGACCGAACCAGAGCAGCCAGTTCGCGGTCCAGATCGAAAACAATTCGCGGAACAGAATGAAGAACAGTGCGCCGAGCGCGGGCCCGAGGATGTGGTGCATCCCGCCGATCACGACCGTCGCCAGCAGTTCGCCCGAAAGCGGCACCGAGACCGCTTCGGCCGAGACCAGATAGGTCTGGA
>JBBWZU010000179.1:0-3321 GCA_039649225.1 Hyphomicrobiales bacterium
ATGTTCGGCTACAATGGGTCCGCAAGCCGCAGCATGGCGGCTCATGGGGAGGTACAATGTCAACCAAATCAACACTCTATTGCGCGCTGGTGATCGGCGGCCTGAGCGCAGTGCCGGCGAGTGCCGAGTTGCTGGCTCACAAGGATCTTTCAGCCGCGATGGCCATCACGATCGCGCAGACCGCCATCGAGGTCTGCAAGACGAACGGCTATTCGGTTTCCGCGACCGTGGTCGGGCGGAACGGTGAAATCCTGGTTCAAGTCCGAGGTGACAATACCGGGCCGCATACGGTCGAGAACAGCTTCCGCAAGGCCTACACGGCGCGCACGTTCCGCAGTCCCTCCGGGGCACTGGTCGATCGCGTCAAAGCCGATCCGACCTTGGGCCTCATTCATCTCACCAACGTGATCGCCAACCAAGGTGCATTGCCGATCAAGGTCGGCGAAGAAGTCATCGGCGCTGTCGGTGCCTCGGGCGCGCCCGGGGGCGAGAAGGACGAAGCCTGCGTCAAGGCCGGGATCGAAAAGGTCGCCGATCAGCTCAAGTGAGCGTGTTCAAAAGCTGCTCCGTCATGCCCGGCTATAGCCCGTCTTCGACGGGCCATGCCCGGCCATGACGGAGTGCTTTGAACGTCTCGCGCTCTGATACCAAATCTCAAACCCGAACAATGTCGAAGTATTTTCGCTGACGCAGCTCCAGCAGCGGGACGGCTTTCTCCAGCACGTTGACCCGAAAATGCGGGGCGCTTTCGTGCAAGGCGAGCGCCTCCTCGTCGACGAACTGCTCGTAGAGCATGAATTCATGATCGTCGTCCTTGGAGCGATGCGCGATAAAGGTGACGACACCCGGCTCCTGGCGCGTTTCGAGGGCATGGCGCGCCAGAATGTCGGCGACTTCCGCGGCTTTGCCGGGCTTGGCCCGCCATATCGCGGTGACGACATAAACCATCGCTCATCCTCCTCTCGTGTCGATCGGCCGGTACGCCTTGATCGAGGTCATGGCGGTTGCTCCACCGTGTTGCGCTCCCAATAGGGTGGGCTGCCGAAACGCGCTTTGAGAAAATCGATGAAGGCGCGGACCTTGGGCGCCGGATAGGCGGTCCTGGCATAGACCGCATGAATCGCCGGCGTGCCGGACGTGACGTCCGCCTGCCAGCAGGACATGATCGGGATCAGCTCTTTGCTGCGGATGTGAGATGCGACCAGCCAGCTCCCGAGCAAAATAATGCCGACGCCGTCGAGCGCGGCGCGCAGCAGCGTCTCGGAGTCGTCGGTCTGCAGCGAACCGCTGACCGTGACGGGATGGACGCCATCGTAGTTGCTGAAGAACCAGAGATTGCGCCGCGTGTTGAGGGTATTGAGCAGGCAATTGTGCTTGAACAGATCGTACGGATTGTCAGGCGTGCCGAAGCGCGCGATGTAAGCCGGCGAGCAGCACAGCAGCCGCCGCATCGGGGCGAGCTTGGCGGCGATCAGGCTGGAGTCGCGCAACTCGCCAAGCCGCACCGCGACGTCGAAGCTATTGGCAGCGATGTCGACGAACTGCTGGTTCGACTGCACCTCGACGTCGATCTTCGGATAGGCGGCCAGGAAGCTCGCGATGTGCGGCGCCACATGCAGCTTGCCGAATGTCACCGGCATGGTGACGCGCAGCACACCCGATGGCTCCTCGCCCGAAGAACGAAAATTATCGTTCAACTGTTTGATATCGCGCAGCAGATCGCGCGCCTGGCTGATATAGCGCAGTCCGGCATCGGTGAGCGTCAGGCCCTTGGAGTGCCGCACCACCAGCGTGACGCCGAGCCTTGCCTCCAGCGCGTCAACCTGTTTGGAAACAGCCGAGGTCGTGACATCGAGGCTGCGCGCGAGCCTGGTAAAGCTGCCGGCGTCGACCGAACGCACGAAGATATCCATGGCTTTCAGCAGATCCATGGCCGCCAATGACCTGTTAGGTGTTGCTCAGCGGGATATTTTCGAGTCGATCATGTCATGGCTCGGTGTTTCCGTCCAGGAAACACGCTGTCGCTGACGATAGACGTGCGATGGCCCAACGGCGCGGCGCGGTAGACAAACCAGGATAAGCGGCGCGTCATTGCCAAACACGCCGGGCAGGGAGTGCATGGTCACGCGGCGCTCGTTGCGCTGGCGCTGCCGCGATGAGCCAAGAACAAGGAGTAAGATATCGTGCGGGTCTTTATTACGGGTGCGACGGGCTATATCGGCGGCTCGGTCGCCGCCAAGCTCACGCAAGGCGGTCACGCGATTCTCGGACTGGTGCGGACCGACGATAAAGCCGCGCAACTCAAGCAGCTCGGCATCGAGCCGCTCATTGGAACGCTGGCGGACTTCCACAAGATCGTGCAGGCCGCAACGCAGTGCGATGCCGTCATCAATGCGGCGAGCGCGGATGACTCGTTCTCGGTCGAGGCCATCATTCAGGGCCTTGCGGGGTCCGGAAAGCCGTTCATCCACACCAGTGGCACCAGCGTGGTGTCCGACCGCGCGGCCGGTGAATACAGCGATGCGGTCTTCAACGAGGACAGCCCGTTCGAACCGCTGCCCGAGCGCATGTTGCGGGTCGCGATCGATCGCGCGGTACTGATGAGCGCGCGCAAACGCATCCGCAGCGTCGTCATCCGCCCGAGCATGATCTATGGGCGCGGCCATGGGCTCAATCCGAACAGCGTCCAGATCCCGCATCTGATCGCGCTGGCGCAGAAACACGGCGTCGCCCGCCATGTCGGGCGCGGCCTGAATGTCTGGTCGCATGTGCATATCGACGACCTGGTCGACCTCTATCTGCTCGCGCTGGAGCATGCGCCGGCGAGTTCTCTGTTCTATGCGGAGAATGGCGAGGCGCCGTGGAATTCGCTCGCCGCGGCGGTCGGACGGCTGCTTGGGTTCGGGCCTGAGACCAAGGATTGGCCGATCGACGAGGCGGTGCGCGAATGGGGCGTGAACGCCATCACGAGCTACGGCTCGAACAGCCGGGTGAGCGCGCTGAAGGCGCGCAAGATGCTCGGCTGGGCGCCGAAGGGCGTCGGTGTGCTCGAGGATATCGAGAAGGGCAGCTATCGCGCGGCGCTCGGTCATGGCTAGCGCCGCCACCATGTCGAAAACGGCTCTTCTTGTCATTGACGTTCAATCGGCGCTCGTTGCAAGCGCCGATCAGGGTTCGGACGTTGTCGCCGTCATCCATCGCCTGATCGAGCGCGCCAGAGGCGCGGGCACGCCGGTGATTTATCTGCAGCACTACGACGCGGCGTATCAGCCGCTGATGAAGGGTGCGGCCGGTTGGCACATTCATGCCGACGTGGCGCCG
>JBBWZU010000188.1:0-5274 GCA_039649225.1 Hyphomicrobiales bacterium
TGGCCAGCGCGACGGAAAAGCATCTCGGCCAGTCGATCGTGATCGAGAACAAGCCGGGAGCGGGCGGCACCATCGGCCCGGCCAACATGGCGGCGGGCGCAAAACCGGATGGCTACACGGTGGCGCAGCTGCCGATCACGGTGTTCCGCATGCCGTTCATCCAAAAAACCTCATTCGATCCGACCAAGGATTTTACCTACATCATCCACATCACCGGCTACACCTTCGGGGTCGTGGTGAAGGCCGACGCGCCGTGGAAGACGTTTGGCGAACTCATCGACTACGCCAGGGCCAATCCCGGCAAGATCAATTACGGCACGCCGGGCGCGGGCACGAGCCTGCACATCACGATGGAGCAGATCGCCAAGCTCAAGGGCATCCGGTGGACGCATGTGCCGTTCAAGGGCGTGTCGGAAAGCATGAACGCGCTGCTCGGCGGTCACATCGACGTGGTGTCGGACTCGACCGGATGGGCCGGCTCGGTCGATGGCGGTCAGGCGCGCCTGCTGGTGACCTGGGGCGCGGGCCGCACCAAGAACTGGCCGAACGTGCCGAACCTGAAGGAGAGCGGCATCGACATGATCTCGAATTCGCCGTTCGGAATCGGCGGGCCGAAAGGCATGGACCCGGCGGTGGTGCAAATTCTTCACGATGCGTTCCGGAAGGGCATGGAAGAGCAGTCCTACAAGGACTCGATGGCCAAGCTCGACCAGGAGGCGTTCTATCTCGATACGGCCGCCTATCAGGCTTACGCGATGAAGCAGGTGGAAGAGCAAAAGCAGCTGGTGGAGGAATTGGGACTGCGGCAGCGGTAGCTGTCACTCCGCCCGGAACGGTCGCGCCATCAGCGACCCGATCGCCGCATCGACGCTGAGTGAACCATCGAGCACCGACGCGACCGCGGCGGCGATCGGCATCTCGACATTCTTTTCGTTGGCAAGCTCCACCAGCGCGGTGGCCGTGAACGCGCCTTCGGCGAGCTTGGCCGCCGGCTTGCGGCCCTCGCCGAGGGCAATGCCGAGCGAGAAGTTGCGCGACTGCGGCGAGGAACACGAGAGCACGACGTCGCCGAGGCCGGACAGTCCGGTCAGCGTCTCGGGCCGCGCGCCGAACGCGCGGCCGAAACGCGCCAGCTCGGCAAAGCCGCGCGTGACCAGCGCCGCCGTCGCACTGGCGCCGAGCTTTCGCCCTTCGACAATTCCGGCGCCGATCGCGAGCACGTTCTTGGCCGCGCCGCCGATCTCGACGCCGCGCACGTCGGTGGTGTGATAGGGCCGGAAGGTCTGCGAGCCGAGTGCCTGCGTGAACATGGCGGCGACCGGCTCATCCGCACAGGCGAGCGTGATGGCGGTCGGCAGGCCGCGCGCCACATCGGTCGCAAAGCTTGGGCCCGACAGGATCGCCGGCAGCGTCGTGGGCAAAGTCTCGGCGATGATCTCGGTCATGAACTTGTGCGTGCCGCGCTCGATACCTTTGGCGCAGGCGACCACGGGCACGCCCCCGCCCACATGAGCGCCGAGCGCGATGGCAACCGTGCGCAAATCCTGCGCCGGCACGACAAGCAGGACGGCGTCCGCGCCGGCGGCATCCGCCAGCACACCGGTTGCCGCAATACGCGCATCGAGCGTGATGCCGGGCAGGCGCGGGCTTTCGCGTGTCGCCGTCAAGGCCGCGACCGCGGCGGGATCGCGCGCCCACAACATGACGTCGCGCCCGGCGCGTGCCGCCGCATTGGCGAGCGCGGTGCCCCACGCGCCCGCGCCGATCACGGCGATGCGGTTGAGCGTGCGCACGCGCTACCTCGGTCCCGCGAGGGGATCGAGCGGCCAGCGCGCGCGCGGCGCCACATCGAGCGTGTCGGTCAGGCCGAGCGCGAGCCGCTCGCAGCCGGCCCACGCGATCATCGCGCCATTGTCGGTGCAAAGCTCCGGCGGCGGCGCGACCAGTACAGTGCCGTGTTCGCCCGCGACGCGATGGAGCGCACGACGGATCGATTGATTGACCGCGACGCCGCCCGCGACGACAAGGGCGGTCGGGCCGCCGAAGCGCTCGCGAAACAGCCGCAGTCCGGCGCGCAGACGGTCGGTGACGACATCGACCACCGCCTGCTGGAACGAGGCGCAGAGATCCGACACGTCCTGATCGCTCAGCGGCGCGACCTTTTCGGCCTCGATGCGCAGCGCGGTCTTCAGACCCGAAAGCGAAAAATCCGCCTCGACGCGCCCGAGCATCGGACGCGGCAGGATGAAGCGGTCCGGATCGCCTTTCAGTGCTTCTTTCTCGACTTCCGGGCCACCCGGATAGCCGAGCCCGAGCAGCTTGGCGGTCTTGTCGAAGGCCTCGCCGATCGCGTCGTCCGCGGTGGTGCCGAGGCGGATATATTCGCCGACATTCAGCACTGCGAGGATCTGCGTGTGCCCGCCTGAAGCCAGAAACAGGCAGTAGGGAAACGGCACGCCGTCGGTGAGCCGCGCGGTGAGCGCGTGCGCTTCCAGATGATTGACCGCGATCAGCGGCTTCTCGCACACCAGCGCGATGCCCTTCGCGGTGGTCAGACCGACGATCACGCCGCCGATCAGGCCGGGACCGGCCGCGGCCGCGATGCCGTCGAGCACATTGAAGCTGAGGCCGGCTTCGTTCATCGCCTTGGCGATCAGGTGGTCGAGCACTTCCACATGCGCGCGCGCGGCGATTTCCGGCACCACGCCGCCATAGGGCTGGTGCTCGGCGGTTTGCGACAGCACGATGTTGGAGAGAATCCGGCCGCGCTCATCCTCGCCGCGCAGCACCACCGATGCCGCAGTCTCGTCGCAGGTCGTCTCGATGCCGAGAACGAACATTCCAACTCCGAACCCCATCCCGAGGCGACCGAGAGAGGCTTCGCCCGCGCCCCGGAATGACGATATAAGCTCACGGTCCGCCTAGCATTGTGAGGTCTAGTGACGCAATCGAATGTCTCCACGGTGACGCTGCGTATCGGAACGCGCGGCAGCCCGCTCGCGCTGGCACAGGCCCATATGGTGCGCGCCGCGCTCAGCGTCGCGCATGGCTGGGCCGAGGACGCGGTCGCGATCGACGTGATCCGGACCTCGGGCGACCGTATCCAGGATCGGCCGCTATCCGAGGTCGGCGGCAAGGGGTTGTTCACCAAGGAGATCGAGGACGCGCTCAAGTCCGGCGCGATCGATCTGGCGGTGCATTCGGCGAAAGACATGCCGACGCAACTGCCCGACGGGCTGATGCTCGCCGCTTGTCTGCCGCGTGAGGACGTGCGCGACGTGTTCATCAGCCGCAAGGCCGCGCATTTGCGCGATCTTCCGCACGGCGCGCTGGTCGGCAGTGCGTCGCTGCGGCGTCAGGCAATGGTCAAGCGGCTGCGGCCGGATCTTGCGGTGTTGCCGTTTCGTGGCAATGTCGAAACCCGCATCCGAAAGCTCGACGCTGGTGAAGTCGACGCCACGCTGCTGGCGCTGGCGGGCCTGCGGCGGCTCGGTCTTGCCGACAAGGCGACCGCGCTGCTCGATGTGGATGATTTTCTCCCCGCGGTCGGGCAGGGCGCAGTGACGATCGAGGCCCGCATCGAGGACGCGCGCACGCGCGGGCTTTTGACCAAGATCGATCACGCGGACACGAGCGTCGCGCTGCTCGCCGAACGTGCGTTTCTCGCCGTGCTGGACGGCTCATGCCGCACGCCGATCGCCGGCCATGCGGTGCTCGACGGCGATGCTTTGCGCTTTCGTGGGCTGATCCTGCGCCCGGACGGCAGCCAGGTGTTCGAGACCACGCGTGTGGGCGCGCGCGGCGATGCGGTCGCGCTCGGCGCGGACGCGGGCGCGGAACTGAAGGGCCGCGCGCCGCCCGACTTCTTCGCGGCGTGAGATGCGCGTTCTGCTGACCCGCCCGGAGCCGGACGGCCTGCGCAGCGCCGCGCGGCTGCGCGCCCTCGGCCATGACGTGATTCTCGCACCGCTGATGCGCGGCGAGACGCTGAAGGCTGATTTCGGCGGACCGTTCGCCGCCGTGCTGATGACCAGCGCGAACGCGGCGCGCGCGATCCTCGAGCATCCGCGCCTTGCCGAGCTGCGCGCCCTTCCGGTCTGCACCGTCGGCGACCACAGCGCCGAGGTGGCGCGCGCCGTGGGATTTGCCGAGGTCGTGTCTGCGCAAGGCGCGCTCGACGATCTGGTGCGGCTGGTCGCGGCGCGATTCGCGAATGCGCGGTTGCTCTATCTCGCCGGCGAAGACCGCGCCGGCGACCTTGCGGCGGAACTCGCAGGGCATCGAATCAAAGTCGAGACCGCCGTGGTCTACCGAGCGGTCGCCGCGACCACGCTGCCGCCAGAAGTCGCGCAGGCTCTCGGCGCGAATCAGCTCGACGCCGTTCTGCACTATTCGCGCCGCAGCGCCGCGACCTTGCTGCAGCTTGCCGCCGCGGCGGGAGCCGTTAACACCCTGCTCGGCCTTGCGCATTATTGTCTGTCCGACGCGGTGGCGGTTCCGCTGCGCGAAGCCGGGGCAAGGCGAATTGCCGTTGCGCCCCATCCGGGCGAATCATCGCTGTTCGGCCTGTTCTGATTGCCGCCGTCGCTGCATCGCAGTATGGCAGGGCGTGGCGTCGGTCACCTGGACGGAGACGCGAAATGACGGACGAAAAGAGCGATGCGCCGAACACGGCGCAGGATCTGGCCGCGGCCGCAAAGCGCCGCCGTCCGGCGCCGACCATTGACCTGAAAGCCACCGAAATCGCTTCCGGACCCGTGACTCCGACTCAACCCGCTGATTCATCTCAGGAAACACCGGCGAGCGCGAGAACCGCGGAGGCCGGTGCGCCCTTCGCCGCGGGTCGCGCCGAGGGCGAATCAGCCGCTTCGGGCGGCGAGACGGCCGGCGCCGCGCAACAGCCGCCCCGTTGGAGACGGCCCGCCTGGCGCTTCAGCGCGGCCACCGAGGCCGTGTCGGAATTGCATGCCCGCGCCGTGAACCGGCTCGGTTTTGGTGCCCTGACCGCGATTGCGATCAGCGCGGCGGCCACGCTGTGTATCGGCCTGGCCGTCTGGCTGCTCGCCGGACCCACCTCGGGCGACGAACGCGCCGACGCGCTGGCGGCGCGGATGACGGTTCTGGAAATGAAGATCGCCGAGGTCGCCAAGAAGCCGCCGCAGACCCTGGAGATCAATGCTCCGGGCGCTCTGACGGCTCGTCTTCAAAAGGCCGAGCAGGCCGTCGATGGCCTTGCGGCGCTCGACAATCGCGTGGCGAAAATCGAGCAAAGCG
>JBBWZU010000204.1:0-6246 GCA_039649225.1 Hyphomicrobiales bacterium
TCACGTTCGGGCTCAAAGGCGGCTACGAGGCCGGCATCAAGCTGGTGTCGAACGTGAAACTGTTCTCGCATCTGGCCAATATCGGCGACACGCGCTCGCTGATCATCCATCCGGCCTCGACGACGCATCGCCAATTGTCCGACGCGCAGAAGGTGCAGGCCGGCGCCGGCCCGGACGTGGTGCGGCTCTCGATCGGCCTGGAAGATCCGGCCGACATCATCGCGGATCTGGAGCAGGCGCTCGCGGAGAGCTGATCAGGCCACCATCATCCGCGCACCGGCTTCGTGCAGCAGCGCGCGGATCTCGGCGGCCGGGACCGGACGGCTGTAGAGATAGCCTTGTGCCTCGGTGCAGCCGGCGGCGCGCACAAGCTCGGCTTGCCGTTGCGTTTCAACCCCCTCCGCGGTGGTCACGGCGCCAAAAATCCGGCCGAGGTCGGCGATCGCCGCGACGATCGCGGCGGACTCCTGCGAGATTTCCATCTCGGATACGAACGAGCGGTCGATCTTGATCTTGTCGAACGAAAATACCCGCAAGTCGCTGAGCGATGAATGCGCGACGCCGAAATCGTCGAGCGCGACGCGCACCCCGAGATCGCGCAGCGCGCGCAGGTGCGCGAGCGTGCTGCTCTCCTCCTGCAGCATGATGCGTTCGCTGATCTCGAGCTCCAGCCGCCGCGCCGGCAAGGCGGCCGCGGCGAGCGCCGCGCGCACGCTGTCGACCAGGCTGGCGCGGGCGAATATCGCGGGCGAGAGGTTGACGGCGATCACGATCTCGCCGGGCCAGCGCGCCGCCTGCGCGCACGCGGTCTTGAGCACCCAGTCATCGATCTTCGACATCAGGCCGATTTCCTCGGCAATCGACATGAACTGGTCCGGCGCAATGCGACCGCGCGCCGGATGATTCCAGCGCAGCAGCGCCTCGACGCCGCTCACCTTCCCGGCCGCAAGGTTGAACATCGGCTGGTAGAAGATCTCGAATTCGCCGCGGTCGAGCGCCTGGCGCAGCTCTTCCTCGGTGCGCCGCCGGGCCTGCGCGGCCGCATCCATCTCCGGCTCGAACAGCCGAAAGCCGTTGCGTCCTTCCGACTTGACCCGATAGAGCGCCAGATCCGCATTGTGGAACAGTTGCGCGACCTGCGGGCAATCGGCCGAGCGTGCAATTCCAACGCTTGCTCCGACCGTGGCGGGATGGCCGTCAAGCATATAGGGAGCGCTGACGACATCGATGACGCGCCGCGCCAGCGCCTCGAGGCTTTCGCGCTCGGTCGTCGCGGCCTGCAGGATCGCAAACTCATCGCCGCCGAGGCGCGCGACCGTGTCGATGTCGCGCACGCACGCGGCCAGCCGCTGCGCGACGCAGCGCAGCAGCTCATCGCCGGCCGCATGCCCGAACGTATCATTCACCGGCTTGAACCGGTCGAGGTCGAGCAGCAGCAGCGCGAAGCCCTCGTTCTCCCATTGCTGCTGACGCTCAAGCGCGATTTCGATCTTGCCGTGCAACAGGACCCGATTGGCAAGGCCGGTCAGCGCATCGTGATGCGCCATATGGGCGATCTTCTTCTCGTTGCGCTTGCGTTCGCTGATGTCGGTGAAGGTGCGAACGAAGCCGCCGTCGGGCAGATCGACGCTGCGTACCTCGAGCACGACGCCGTTCGGCCGCGTGCGCTCGTAACTGCTCAAGACCGGCGTTGAAAGAGCCGCGCCGATCGAAGGGTGCAGATCGCGGTCGGTGGCCCGTCCGCCGGGGCCGAACTCGCCGCCCCGGCGCTGGTATGCGACCACGTCGCCGAACTTCGGCCGTTGCGCGATCATATCCTCCGGCAGACCGAGCAGGTCCACCGCCTGCCGATTCATCAGCGCGACATTCGCATCCTTGTCGATCATCATGATGCCCTGGCTCATGTGATCGAGCGTGAGTTCCAGCTCACGCGACTTCTCGCGCGCGTTGGCCTCGCTGGCGCGCAGCTCCTCGCGCGCGCGCTCGAGGCCCCTGCGGTGACGGATATTGAGAATGACCACGATCAGGACGCACAATGTCAGTCCCGACGCGATGCTGCGATAGGAATAGAGATTGCTCCAGTACGTGCCGAAGACCTCATTCTCCGCACGGCCGACCCAGACGGCGAGCGGGAATCCTTCGACCAGACGGTAGGAAATCAGCCGCGTGATGCCATCGACAATGCCGGGACTGACGTAAGTGCCTGAATCCGACGTGCGCACGCGGCGCAACAGCTCGGAGCCCGCCATCGTGCGGCCGACCATGTTGCCATGCAGGCCGGCACTGGCGCGAATGATGCCATCCAGCCCGGTCAGGCTGATCGCGCCGTCGGGGCCGAGGTCGACGGACTCATAGAACGCGACCAGTTTGCTGGCACTGAGCGAAGCCACGATGACGCCGGCGAACTCGCCATGCGGCGTGCGCAGTGCGCGCGTGAGCTGGATCAGCGGCGTGTTGGTGACGCGATTGACGATCGGCTCGCTGATGAACAGCTTCGCCTCGTTCGAGTCGCGGTGCACCTGGAAGTATTCGCGGTCGCTCACGTCCAGCTGCTCGCGCAGCGGCCCGTAGCTGGTCGCGACCAAGATGCCGTCGGCGTTGATCAGGCCGAGGACGGCCGTGAAGTCGCCGGCGCCGTCGATTTCGCGCGCCCAGCGGTTGAAGTCCGGCAGCAGCGTCCCGTCGACCGAGGAGACCTGCAGCGATTTGAGAATGCGATCATTGGATTTGATCGTGCGGACGATCTGGTCCTCGAACAGGCGCGCGAGATTGGCCGTGCTCTGAAACGCCGAGGCCTGCGACCGTCTGTATTCGGCATTCAAGTCGAATTCGACCGCGCCCCAGATCAACGCGATCGTGGCAAGGCCGAAAAAGGTCGTTGCCTGCGGAACGGCGCGCAGCCAGCTCCGCCAATGGTTGTTGCGTGTCACCGTGTCCGCCCTGTCGGATCGGCACACGATAAACCCCGGCCGCTTGCATATTTCTTATGAAATTCGGCTGTTACGTAGTTAGCCTAACGTTTGGGAAACCGAAACGGCCGGATGGTACCCATCATGGTCAACGGCGCGTTAACGCGCCGCCACCGGGAGCTGAACCGAAACCGGATTCGCGCGCGCGGAGATGCGTTCGGCATGCACGACCGCGATCGACAGCACGATGACCGCCATCGCCTGATGCATGAGCGCAAGACCGATGGGAACCGCCTGCAGCAGCGTCGCGATGCCGAGCGCGGCCTGCAGCGCGATGGCGGCGGCAAGCGCCAGCGCATGCGCCAGCACCGAGCCGGACCGCGCGGTGCGCGCCACATCGGCCGCATGCAGCAGCGCGAGCATGATGATCGCGTAGGCGACCATGCGGTGGTTGAACTGAACCGTCAGCGTGTTCTCGAACAAATTGCGCCACCACGGCGTCTCGTGCAGCAGGCGGGCGGCATTCGGGATCAGGCCGCCGTCGATCAGCGGCCAGGTGTTGTAGATCAGCCCGGCGCGCAAACCCGCGACGACCGCGCCGAGATAGATCTGCAGCAGCACCAGCACCAGCAGCGCCAGCGCGCCGATGCGGATGCGCAGCGGCACTTCGGCCGGCGCGCGCGCACGCAGCCGCGATGCGGTCCAGAGCGTCGCGGCGAAGATCACGCAGGCGAGGATCAGATGCGTCGCCAGCCGATATTGCGACACTTCAACGCGCTCGGTCAGCCCGGAGGCGACCATCCACCAGCCGATGGCGCCCTGCAGCGCGCCGAGACCGAAGATGACCCACAGCCGCCCGCGCAGGCCGGGCCCGATCCAGCCCTTGGCCAGGAAGACGAGGAACGGCAACAGGAACGCCGCGCCGATCAGCCGCCCGATCAGGCGATGCGCCCATTCCCACCAGAAGATGGTCTTGAATTCCGCCAGCGTCATCTCGCTGTTGCGGTGCTGGAATTGCGGAATGGTCTTGTACTTGTCGAATTCGGCCTGCCAGGCGCCCTCGCCCATCGGCGGCAGCGCGCCGGTCACCGGCTTCCATTCGACGATCGACAGCCCGGATTCAGTCAGCCGCGTCGCGCCGCCGACCAGCACCATCGCAAAGATCAGCGCCGCCACGGCGTAAAGCCACAGACGGATCGCGCGATGGCGGATGTCGAGTGCCAGCAGGGCCTTGCTCATGTTTGTTGCCGTGAATGGCCGGGACCATATAGACCGAAGGTCCGCGGTCAAGACGCTTTGAGGAATTCGAATGCATATCCGCACCCGCAAGCTGATCGGGACCTTCGCGCTGCTGGCGCTGGTCACCGTCTGGGCGTTGCTGGCGATGGCGTTCGCGCAATTTGCGCTGCGCGCGCAGAGCGAGTGGGTCGCGTTGCTGTTCTACGCGGTCGCGGGGCTCGGCTGGGTGCTGCCCGCAATGCCGCTGGTGAGCTGGATGGTGCGGACGGATAACTCGTAGCCCGCATGGAGCGAAGCGGAATGCGGGAACGGTCGAGCGGCGTGTGTCGCCCCCGGATTTCGCCATAGCGCCTCGGTGACGCGCTATGGCTTCATCCGGGCTACGCCTCGAGATTACGCCGCGTCGACGCGGCGGAACCGGTTCCACATCGCGGTCGCGACCCCGGACGTCAGCACCTTGGCGTAGCGCCGCTGCTGATATTCACCGTTGAGCGAGATGCGCGGCAACGCCGTCAGGTGCGCGGCATGCTCGGGAAACAGGGCGCCCGGCCGCGTGGTTACGGCGGTCTTGAACCCGGCTTGCGCCGCAACGCGGAACTCGCGCTGCCCGGCGGAGGTGCGGTCGCCGATCGGATAGCTGAAATGCACCGGCCGCTTGCCCAGCGCGGCTTCGATGACCGACGCACTCACCTGCATCTCGGTGCGCACCGCCTCGTCGCTCGATTTCCTCAGCATGACGTGATTGACCGTGTGGGCGCCGATTGTCGCCAGCGGGTCGGCGGCGATCTCGCCGATCTCGCTCCAGGTCATGCACAGGTCCCGGCAGAAGGCCGCGGAATCGACGCCGTAACGCGAGGCCAGGTCGCGCACCGCGGCGCGCAAATCGTCCTCGCCGGGAAGGCTGCGCAGCCACCAATAGATGTGCTCATAGAGCTCGTATTTGGCTTCCACGCTGCCGCAATCGTAGCGGCGGTCCTCGCCGTTCATCACCAGCGCCACGCGGATCTGGCGCGCGATCACGGCTTCCAGCGTCAGCCACCACAGTTCGCCGGTGCGATCCGGAAAGCTGGTCGGCACATAGAGGGCGAACGGCGCGTCGTATTTCTTCAGGATCGGCAGCGCGTATTGCAGATTATCGCGATAGCCGTCGTCGAATGTCAGGCACATGAAGCGACGGCGGAAATCGCACTCGGTCAGGCGGCGGTGCATTTCGTCGAGGCTGACGAGGTCGACCCCCTCGCCGCGCAGGCCTTCGAGCACGTCTTCGAGAAACTCCGGCGTGACCTCAAGCAGCCGGTTCGGCTGAAACGCGGCAGCGCGCGCCGGCCGCACATGATGCAGCGTCAGGATCGCGCCGACCCCTCCGAGCAGCGGTTGCAGCAACCGGTGCGCGCCGGTGAAATACAGCGCCTCCATGCCGGTGCGAAAAACCGCCTTCTTCATTCCAGCCAAAATACGCGCCCTCTCGTTGTTATTTCATCAGGCCGCAGCCTCGCGCGAATTGTCAATGTCGAGCTCCGCCACTCCGTCGAACGTCGCGATGTCCTCGAAGCCGGCCGCCGCCAGATGCGCCCGCACCGCGTCGGCGCTTGCCGCCGCGACGCCGCCCGTGACCATCACGGCGCACGGCGCCAGCCGGGCGATCCGGTCGGCCGGAACACCGGCCACGGCGCCGGCATCGATGATCACGTGATCATAGGTGCGCGCGAGCGCATCGACCGCGACGGTCAGCCGGTCCGAACGATAGACCGAGGCCGCATCCAAGCCGACCCGGCCGGCCGGAACCACCTGGACGCGCGAGAAGCGGTCGCGCGTGATGATCTGGGCGAAGGTCGCGGTGCCGCGGACGAGATCGGCAACGCCGGGGGCGGCGGGGTCCATCGCGATGGCGGCAAGGTTCGGGCGGTCGAGCGACAGATCGACCAGCACCACACGCGTCGAGCGCGCGAGCGCGCGGGCGAGCGCGACGGCGGTCGCGGACGTGCCGACATTGACGCCGGCGCCAAGCACCGCGATGCGCTTGCCCATGTCGCCGGACTCCAGCACGGCAAGCGCGATATCGGCGACGGCCAGTCCGCCCGGCGCGGTCTCACGCTCG
>JBBWZU010000232.1:0-2622 GCA_039649225.1 Hyphomicrobiales bacterium
GCAAACCGGGTCCGCAATTCGTCCGAAGGCCGAATCATCACCAAACCTTTCACAAGGGCAGACTCGCGTGAGCGCATGCACTCCGGCGCGGGAATGACATCGGCCAACGCGCCGCCTGTTCCGACCGAGCGGCCACCGCCTTTGGACAGAACAGCGGGGCGTTGCTCAATCACTCGCCGCGTGCTGGTCTGCGGACGTTACGCGCCAGACGGTGTTTCCGACGTCATCGGCGATCAGGAGGGCGCCGGCTTTGTCAATTGCCACCCCGACCGGCCGGCCGCGCGCTTCGCCGTTCGCATTGAGGAATCCCGTGACGACATCCTCGGCCTTGCCGTTCGGACGCCCGCCGCTGAACGGCACGAAGACGACCTTGTAGCCGTTGAACCGGTAGCGATCCCAGCTGCCATGCTCGCCGACGAAGGCACCCCCGCGGTATTTCTGCGGAAGGCTGCTCTCGGTGTTGAAGGCGAGTCCCAGAGGGGCGACATGGGAGCTCAGCGCGTAATCGGGAACGATCGCCTTCTCGACCAGATCCGGACGCTGCGGCTGGACGCGCGGGTCGAGATTCTGGCCGAAATAGCTGTAAGGCCAGCCGTAGAAGCCGCCGTCCTTTACCGAGGTCATGTAATCGGGCACGAGGTCGGGGCCGAGTTCGTCCCGTTCGTTGACGACGGTCCACAGTGCGCCGCTTTCCGGCTCGAAGGTCAGGCCGTTGGGGTTGCGCAAGCCACTCGCGAAGATGCGCCAGCGGCCGGTTGCCCGCTCGACCTCCCAGATGGCGGCGCGGTCCATCTCCGCCCCGATGCCGTTTTCGGTGATGTTGCTGTTGGACCCGACGCCGACGTAAAGGCGCGAGCCGTCCAGGCTTGCCACCAGGCTCTTGGTCCAGTGGTGGTCGATGGGGCCGCCGGGAAGCGGCGTCAGCACGGTGCCGGGCGCAGTGATCTTCGTATCGCCCGTCGTGTAGGGATAGCGAACGATCGCATCGGTGTTGGCGACATAGAGGTCGTTGCCGACCAGGGCCACGCCGAACGGCGAGTTGAGATGATCGAGGAAGACGCTTTGCGTCTCGGGCTTGCCGTCGCCGTCGGCGGCGCGGAGCAGCGTGATGCGATTGCTCGGCCCGGTGTCGCCGCCCGACGTGACCCAGGCCTCGATCCAGCCCATGACCAGATCCTTCGGGCGATGGACCGGATTGCGCCAGGGCTGCTTGGATTGGACCACCAGGACGTCGCCGTTCGGGAGAACATAGACCGAGCGCGGATGCTGCAAGCCGGTCGCCAGCGCCTCGACCTTCAGACCGTCGGCGACGGTGGGCTTCTCGCCCTCCTTCCAGCCGACGACCCGCGCAAGATGCATCGGCGGGAACAGATATTGCTGCAGCGGGGGCAGGTTTGGATTTTGCCCGATTTGACTTTCGACATCGAACGGCGGCTCCTCGCTGCAGGCCGCAAGGGTGAGCACGGTGGCGCAGGCCAAGGCCGCGCACACGCGTTTTCCGGCGAGCGCTTTAATCATGAGCGACAACTCCCACGCGGTAGCGGTAGACCATGGACCAGCCCATCCAGCTGGTGAACAGGAGGATCAGCACGACGAGCGCCGAAAGAGTCAGGCCCCAGGGAACCACCGAGGTCCAGGCGTCGCGCGTGTGGAGCAGCATGTTGAGCGTCGCTAGGACCAGCGCGACGGCATTGCCGATGAATTGCGGCCATGCGGGCGCCCGTTCGCGGATCAGCCGGCCGCCCAGGAAATCGACCAACCCGGCGAGCGCGGCGAGCCAACCCATGATGACGCCGACGGTCAACAGCCATGCCGAGAAGTCCGCCCACATCATGTCCGCGGTCCACCAATAGGTCAGGTCGGCTAGAAGCGTGCCGACGAAGCAAACGATCGGGAAAGGCACAAGTATCGGATGGATCGGATGCGTAGCGATCCGAGCCGTCGATCGCGGGTTTTCACCAGCCATTGCGAG
This sequence comes from Hyphomicrobiales bacterium, assembly GCA_039649225.1. GTDB lineage: Bacteria > Pseudomonadota > Alphaproteobacteria > Rhizobiales > Xanthobacteraceae > PALSA-894. Next base: position 1,973 of record JBBWZU010000232.1, read on the forward strand.
TCCTTCCCTTAATGGTCAAGCCTTGGTTTAAGGCAGGCCTCGGTTTAAGGCAGGCCTTGGTTTAAGGATTGTCGACAGAGTGTTTTTGGCTTCTGGTCAGGGATATTCCTGAAGATGGAATTCTCGTTGGCTTGTCGCAGGTTGCAGCAAGCCGCTGTAGTGCTCGTAGTCGAGCAACTCGCGATGTGTTGTAGAGCCGCTTTCCCCCCGCCGCTTGCCCCAAATTGCCCCGATTGTCCGGGTTCTGCGTCATTCTCGATCAGCGGCGATGATGAGGGGCAACCAGAATTGTTCAGCGGTCTCCGGCGGTTGGCCAGCCTGTTGGCGGGTGGCGCTCATTGTTTCTGAATTACCGACAAATGCCGTGAGGCATGGTCGTCAAGCGGGCGGGGCGATACGTATTGAGTTGGCTTGCTGGGAGGATCAGATTCGCTGTCACGTGTTAAGTAACGGAGTAGATGATATGCCAGTGCGCCAGGGCGACGCGCTGCTTAGTTTTCGCCGATGATTTCAACGGCAAAGCCCCCCCTTTGTCGGCGAATTCCGACATGAATGAGCCTTTCGTCATTGCGATCAGGCGATCTAGCTAGGCGGCCTTGCGCTTGCGCGGACTTCGACGCGCGCGCTTGGTCCGCGTACGCTTGGCGCCG
>JBBWZU010000247.1:0-6594 GCA_039649225.1 Hyphomicrobiales bacterium
GGCCTTTGACGCCGCCGCATGCGGGCGTCGTCGATCTTTTGACGCCGTCGCAAGCGACGGCTACGGGGCCTTTTGACGCCGCCGGACGCGGCGGCTATGTAGTCCGCTCATGACGATCAAACAAGACGATTCCGGCTGGACCGAAGCCAAGGTCACCGCCCTCTTGGTGCTCGCCGTTGGCACCGTGCTGGAAGGCTATGGCCTGGGCGCGGCCGGCCATGCGGTCGGCGAGGTGTGCTTCAACACCGCCATGACGGGCTATGAGGAAATCCTCACCGACCCGTCGTATGCGGGGCAGATCATTACCTTCACGTTCCCGCATATCGGCAATGTCGGCACCAACGAGGAAGACATCGAGGCGCTGAACATGGCGGCAACGCCGGGCGCGCGCGGCGTGATCCTGCGCACCGCCATCACGGAGCCGGCGAGTTACCGCGCGACCGCGCATCTCGATGCCTGGCTCAAGCGCCGCGGCATCGTCGGCCTCTCCGGCATCGACACGCGCGCGCTCACCGCGCTGATCCGCCAGCAGGGCATGCCGAATGCCGTGATCGCGTACGCGCCCGACGGCAAGTTCGATCTCGACGCGCTGAAAAAGGAAGCGCGCGAATGGCCCGGCCTCGAGGGCATGGACCTGGTGCCGATGGTGACGTCGGCGCAACGTTTCTCGTGGGACGAGACGCCGTGGGCCTGGGGCAAAGGCTACGGCCGCCAACAGAACGGCGCGTTTCATGTCGTGGCCATCGACTACGGCATCAAGCGCAACATCCTGCGCCTGCTCGCCGAGACCGCCGGCAAGGTGACGGTCGTGCCCGCCACGACATCGGCTGAAGATATCCTGGCGATGAAGCCCGACGGCGTGTTCCTGTCGAACGGTCCGGGCGATCCGGCGGCGACCGGCGAATATGCGGTGCCGGTCATCAGACAAGTCATTGATTCAGGCACGCCGACCTTCGGCATCTGCCTTGGTCACCAGATGCTCGGCCTCGCCCTCGGCGGCAAGACCATGAAGATGCATCAGGGTCATCACGGCGCGAACCATCCGGTGAAGGACCTGACCACCGGCAAGGTCGAGATCACATCGATGAACCACGGCTTTGCGGTCGACAAGGACACGCTGCCGCAGAACGTCGACCAGACGCACATCTCGCTGTTCGACGGCTCGAACTGCGGCCTCGCGCTCAAGGACAGACCGGTGTTCTCGGTGCAGTACCACCCGGAAGCCTCACCCGGCCCGCGCGACAGCCACTATCTGTTCCGGCGCTTCGCCGGGCTGATGAAGGACCACAAGCGGGCCTGAACGGAACTTCGGCAAGGCTCGGCGGTTTTCCCAACGTCGCCGCCGCCGGAGTTCCAGCATGTACGTCACCGAAACGCTCAAACGTGCATATGAACGCGTGACAGGCCACCGCCCCTCCGTCCCCCAGGCGCGCGCCGCCGTGATCCGGCGCAGGGTGAGGACGTTCCAGCTGAAACAAAGCGGTACGATCCCGAACAACCTGGATGTGCCGGTGCTGCTCTATTCGCAGGTCGTCGATCTTGCGCGCGCGAACGACCCGGCGGCCTTGCTGGAAGAACTGTTCGAGTCGAACGACTGGGGCAGTTCGTGGCGCAATGGCATCTACACTTACGTCCACTATCACTCCGGCATCCACGAAGTGCTCGGCATCGCGCGCGGAAGCGTGCGCGTGCGGCTCGGCGGTGACAGAGGCGAGGAGATCGATCTCGAAGCCGGTGATGTCGTCGTGCTGCCGGCCGGCACCGGCCACCAGAACCTGATGGCGAGCGAGGACCTGCTGGTCGTCGGCGCCTATCCGCCGTCGGGCGAATACGATCTGTGCACCGGCACCAAGGACGAGCTTGCCAAGGCCCGCGCGCGCATCCCGCTGGTGCCCCCACCGAGCTACGACCCGGTCTATGGCTCCGACGGGCCGCTGACCAGGCATTGGCGCTGAACTTCTGGCACGCACGCGCGAATTCCCTATAGTCCCGCCGCAATGACAACGGGACTTGCGGAATGACCACTTGGCGCGAATTCTGGGACAGCGCGCATTCGATCTATGTGAGCGACCGCCACAAGGACATGCATTATAGCGATGTCGCCGAGCAGGTCGCGGCGTTCGTGCCGCACCCGGACGCGCGCGTGCTCGATCATGGCTGCGGCGAAGCGATCCACGCCGATCTGGTGGCGAAGGTCGCGCGCGAGGTGATCCTGTGCGACGCAGCGCCGAGCGTGCGCGCCGCGATCGCGGCGCGCTTTGCGGCGAACCGGAAAATAAGAGTGATCGCGCCCGAGGAAGTCGAGCATTTGGGCAACGGCGCGCTCGATCTGATCTTCGCCAACTCGCTGGTGCAGTATCTCACCTCGGCCGAACTGGATGCGACGCTGGCGATGTGGCGGCGTCTGCTCGCGCCGGGTGGAACGCTGATCGTCGCCGACGTGATCCCGCCCAATGTCGGAAAGCTCAGCGACGGTTTCGCGCTACTGCGTTACGCGGCCGCGAACGGTTTCCTCCTCGCCGCGATCGTCGGGCTGACGCGCACGGTCTTGTCGCCCTACCTGCGCATCCGCAATCAGCTCGGCATCGCGCGCTACGAGGAAGCGGAATTTTTCGCCCGATTGCGCGCCGCCGGCTTCAGCGCCGAACGCCTTGCAAAGAACGTCGAGCACAACCCCGCGCGCATGACATTCCGCGCAAAAGGCGCGCATTAACCTTCACGTGACCTTCTTGATGCGCCCGGGCTCCGAGGCTGAAATACTGACCTCGACCCGGTGGCGGAGTGTCTACGCGGGGGCGCCGCAATCGCCTCACATGCCTGGTTAAAATCCAGGCCCGGGTCTCCAATTCCCTTTTCAGATCCTTCTTTCAAAGCAAATCATTGTCCCCGCGCGGCGCCGACCGTATCGGCCATCACGGCACCGCGCGCGCCGAGCGGCTTCTCCATACCGACCGTGGAATCCCGCGCGGTCTGATGCTCGATCTCGGAATTCAGCTCCGCCCCGACCAGCACGACCGTGGTCGAAATCCACATCCACATCATCAGGCCGATGACCGCGCCGAGCGAGCCGTAGGTCGCGTTGTAGTCGGCGAACCGCGACAGATACCAGGAGAACGCGACCGAGACCGCAATCCAGGTCAGCGCCGCAAACACGCTCCCGACGCTGACCCAGCGCCATTTTGCCTGGCGACGCGATGGTCCAAAGCGATACAGCACCGCGAGCCCGCCCATCAGCAGCGCGAATAGCGCCGGCCAGCGCAGCAGCGGCAGCAGTCCGGCCTGTTCGGTCGCCGTGAGGCCCAGAAACGCGAACACCAGCGGGAGCACCACGACCGCGCCGAGCGCGAGCAGCAGCACGCAGATGGCACCGAGCGTGAACGTCAGCGAGATGGCGTTGAGCGCGACGAGCCCACGTTTCTCATCTTCGTCGTAGACGATGTTCAGCGCGTCGAAGATCGCCTTCATGCCGGCGTTGGCACTCCAGAGCGCAATGCCGAGTCCGACGATGAACGCGACCGTGAGCTTGCCGTCGCTGTTGCCGGCAATGCGCACGATCTGCTCGCTGATCAGCTGATAAGCCCCGCTCGGCATGACGTCGGCGAGGAAATTCAGTTGCGCACCGATCGTCCGGGCTGAGGTGAAAAGTCCGTACATCGACACCAGCGCGGTGATCGCCGGCACGATGGCGAGCATGGCGTAGAACACGACCCCGGCCGCGATCAGCAGCAGGCGGTCTTCGGATATCTCCTCATAGGTCCGCCACAGGATGTCCTTCCAGCCGCGCCACGGTATCCGGGTCGGGGCCTCGGCGCGGCGTCCGCGCCCCGGCTCCAGCGCCCGCTGCTGTTGCAGCACGCGCGGCTCGTCCGCGGCCCGCAAGGCCCCGGGCGGTGCCCCGGCCGGATGCCGCCGCGCGCGCTCCCATTCCTCGATCCGGATCGCCGCATAGGCGATCGACACGCCGGCCATGGCGGCGAAAAGGTTTGGCAGCGCCCGCCGCAGGGATCGACTCATAGCTGGAGCAACCTCAAAGGACGCTGCGGTAACGCCCGAATGGCGCAGAGTTTCCTCAAGGTTGGCCTGTCCCCAGCCGGGCCGGCTTTCACCCTTCCCTGCCCCCCGATTCTGGTCTACACACCGCGGCGCGCGGGGCCCGGCCCTGCTGCCGGACATGAAGAAGCGCGCCGCGGCGCGCCCTTTTTTTGTCTTCCGCACACGGAGCGACATGCCCAAACGGACCGACATTTCGACGATCCTGATCATCGGCGCGGGCCCGATCGTGATTGGCCAAGCCTGCGAGTTCGATTATTCGGGGACGCAGGCCTGCAAGGCCCTCCGCCAAGAGGGCTACCGCATCGTGCTGGTCAATTCCAATCCGGCAACGATCATGACCGACCCGGATCTGGCGGACGCGACCTATATCGAGCCGATCACGCCCGAGATCGTGACCCGCATCATCGAGAAAGAGCGCAATGTCCGGCCCGGCGGCTTTGCGCTGCTGCCGACGATGGGCGGGCAGACCGCGCTCAATTGCGCGCTGTCGCTGCGCCGGATGGGCACGCTTGCCAAATTCAATGTCGAAATGATCGGCGCGACCGCCGACGCGATCGACAAGGCCGAGGACCGCGCGCTGTTCCGCGAGGCGATGACCAAGATCGGCCTGGAAACGCCGCGCTCCAAGCTTGCCAATGCCTCCGAGCTCAAGCGGCAGGACCGCGACAAATACAAGCAGCAGCGCGCCTACATCGAGGGGCGCGACTTGAGCGACGCGCAGAAAGCGCAGCTTCTCGCCGACTTCGAACTCGACTGGAGGAAGCAGGAGATCGAGCGGCGCGAGCGCTATCAGGATCAGGCGCTGATCGAGGCGCTGCAGGCGCTCGACTATGTCGGCCTGCCGGCGATCATCCGGCCGTCCTTCACGCTCGGCGGCACCGGCGGCGGCATCGCCTATAACAAGGCCGAATTCCTCGAGATCGTGGAGCGCGGATTGGACGCGTCTCCCACCAACGAGATCCTGATCGAGGAATCAGTGCTCGGCTGGAAGGAATTCGAGATGGAGGTGGTCCGCGACAAGGCGGACAACTGCATCATCATCTGCTCGATCGAGAACGTCGACCCGATGGGCGTGCACACCGGCGACTCGATCACCATCGCGCCAGCGCTGACGCTGACCGACAAAGAATACCAGATCATGCGCGACGCCTCGATCGCGGTGTTGCGCGAGATCGGGGTCGAGACCGGCGGCTCGAACGTGCAATTCGCCGTCAATCCGGACGACGGGCGCCTCGTCATCATCGAGATGAACCCGCGCGTCTCGCGTTCGTCCGCGCTCGCCTCCAAGGCGACCGGCTTTCCGATCGCCAAGGTCGCGGCCAAGCTTGCGGTCGGCTATACGCTCGACGAGATCGCCAACGATATCACCGGCGGCGCGACGCCGGCCTCGTTCGAGCCGACCATCGACTATGTGGTCACGAAGATCCCGCGCTTTGCGTTCGAGAAATTCCCCGGCGCCGATCAGGTGCTCACCACCTCGATGAAATCGGTCGGCGAGGCAATGGCGATCGGCCGCACCTTCCAGGAATCGCTGCAGAAGGCGCTGCGCTCGCTCGAGACCGGCCTTACCGGCCTCGACGAAATCGTCATCGAGGGCCTCGGCCAGGGCGACGACAAGAACGTCATCCGCCAGGCGCTCGGCACGCCGACGCCGGACCGGCTGCTCAAAGTCGCGCAGGCGATGCGGCTCGGTTTCTCCGACGACGAGATCCATGCCTCGTGCAAGATCGACCGCTGGTTCCTGGCGCAGATCCGCCACATCATCGAGACCGAAGCCGAAATTCGCCAGAAGGGCCTGCCGAAGACCGCCGGCGCGTTGCGCCGCCTCAAGGCGATGGGCTTCTCGGATGCGCGGCTCGCCGTGCTCACCCGGCGCCACGAGGCCGACGTGACGGCCGCGCGCCGCGCGCTGAACGTACGCCCGGTGTTCAAGCGCATCGACACCTGCGCGGCCGAGTTCGCCTCGCCCACCGCCTACATGTATTCGACCTACGAGACGCCGTTCGCGGGCGCGGTCGCCGATGAGGCTTTTCCATCCGACAAGAAGAAGGTCGTGATCCTCGGCGGCGGCCCGAACCGCATCGGCCAGGGCATCGAGTTCGACTACTGCTGCTGTCATGCCTGCTTCGCGTTGCATGACGCCGGCTATGAGACCATCATGATCAACTGCAATCCGGAGACGGTGTCGACCGACTACGACACCTCCGACCGGCTCTATTTCGAACCGCTGACGCCCGAGGACGTGCTCGAAATCATCGACACCGAGCGGCAGAACGGCACGCTGCATGGCGTGATCGTGCAGTTCGGCGGCCAGACGCCGCTCAAGCTCGCGGAGTCGCTGGAAAAAGCCGACGTGCCGATCCTCGGCACTTCGCCCGATGCCATCGATCTGGCCGAAGACCGCAACCGCTTCAAGCTGCTGCTCGATCAATTGAAATTAAAGCAGCCCGAGAACGGCATCGCCTATTCGGTCGAGCAGGCGCGCCTGATCGCGGCCGATCTCGGTTACCCGTTCGTGGTGCGCCCCTCCTACGTGCTCGG